>CAZJLG010000353.1:0-1508 GCA_964546665.1 uncultured Candidatus Bathyarchaeia archaeon | reverse complement strand
TAAAAAGCCAATGCGACAAATTTCTTCACTACGCCAACACCGACTTCTATTACCAAGAAACCGTGAATCTAGCCGAAAAAATGTTCCCAATCACCCCAGGCGCCTTCCAGAAAAGAATCCACTTCGGAAACAGCGGAGCAGAAGCCATAGAAACTGCAATCAAACTCTCCAAATGGCACACCCGCAAACACCAATTCATCGCCTTTATCGGAGCCTTTCATGGCAGAACCTGCGGCGCCACAGCCCTCACCGCCAGCAAACCAACCCAAAGACGGCACTACTTTCCCCTGCTCCCGGGAATAACACATGTGCCCTACCCCTACTGCTACCGTTGCCCCTTCAGTCTGTCCTATCCCGAATGTAACTACAGATGCGTAGACTTCATAGATGAACAGGTTCTGCAAAAATATGTGCCTCCAGAAGAGGTTGCAGGCTTCATTTTTGAGCCCATCCAAGGCGAAGGCGGATACGTGGTTCCTCCACCCGAATACTTTCAGCGCCTCAAAAAGCTGGCGGACAAGTATGGTTTACTGATGATAGCCGACGAGGTTCAGTCAGGTATTGGAAGAACCGGAAAATGGTTCGCCATCGAGCACTGGAAAACCGAACCTGACATCCTCTGCGCAGCCAAATCCTTAGCCTCAGGATTGCCCCTAAGCGCAACCGTGGCTCGAGCCCGACTCATGGACTGGGAAGCAGGTTCCCACGCCAGCACCTTTGGAGGAAATCCGTTAGCCTGTGCCGCAGCTATGGCTGTGATTGATGTAATCAAGGAGGAGAAGCTTCTTGAGAACGCTGAGAAGCAGGGAGGCTACATTATGAAGTGGCTGCAGGACGTGAAGCAGGAGCAGGAGATTGTGGGGGATGTTCGAGGGAAGGGGCTGATGATTGGTGTCGAGTTTGTGGAAGACAAGGAATCCAAGAAGGCTGGCGTAGATCAGGCTAGAGAAGTGATGATTCGCTGCTGGAGAAGAGGAGTAGCCATCATAACCTGCGGCGTTTCCACCCTAAGATTGATTCCGCCGTTGACCATAACCCGAGAACTGGTGGACACAAGCCTCGAAACACTCGGGGACGTTATCAAAGAAGTTGAAAAAGAAACTTCCGAGTAGCTACGTTTCCTGCTCTTTTATGACCTTGATGCTTCCCCGCTGCCCCAAATGTATCTCCGGCTTTCCATCCCGCCCCTCACGCACGTACCCATGTGAAATCCTGATTTGCTGTTCCCGCTGAATCTTCCCTTTCTCAACCAAGTCTACTTTGTTGTCCCACAGAACCACCCGCAAAGTTCCGCTTTCATCCGAAACAACAAGGCTGGCAAGTTTTCCCTCTGTCCAGTCTCTGCGAGTAAAGGTTTTAGGAGGATAAATGGCAACCACCTGCCCAGCCACTGTCACATCATTTAATCCTGAAACAAGGTCCTGAATCTGGATTTTGAGCCGAAACTGCTTCTTGACGATTTTCACCCCCAACTCTGAAGCGGCAATCCGCGCCGCGGTTTCATCGGT
>CAZJLG010000352.1:0-1530 GCA_964546665.1 uncultured Candidatus Bathyarchaeia archaeon | reverse complement strand
CAACGGCTGACCACATCGTAAACTCGGATATGACACATTTAGGCTGCACAGAAACCGTCATCCCCAACTCTTTGATGCGCCCGATTAGCTCAATGTTGAGGACTGACGCGTGCTCTAGCCGGTACCGATGATCCATTCTAGGAGCTTCCCTCAAGACTTTTTCAATAGCATTCAGAGCGATGCTGATTGCTTGGTCGCCCATTGCATGGAGAACCAAACGAAGGTGGGCTTTATGAGCTTTAGCAACTAAAGTGTTTAGTTCCTCTTGAGAATACAGCATTTCCCCCTTTGCGGCTTGGTCGTCACTGTAGGGTTCACTCAGGGCAGCTGTTCTTGCAGCCAGAGAGCCGTCCACAAAAACTTTGATGCCCAACCTGTTTTCTGTCTCATCCTCGGACCCAAAAAGCGACTCTGAGGCGTCCAGTTGGTCCAGAATATTTGCTGGGGCTATGAAGTGAATTCTTAGGGGTAGCTTGCCTTTTGCCTGAAGCCTCTGGATGATGACTAGTTCTGTCGCCGAGGTGAATATCCAGTGTATGCTGGTCACTCCGGCTTCCACAATTTTTTTACATGCTAAGCCAGCCGATTCGATAATCTCGTCTTCGCTGGGCTCAGGGATTATTTTCCACACCAGATCGGTTGCGGTTTCTCGAAAAATTCCTGTGGGCTCTCCGGTTTCAACATCTTTTTCGATTGTTCCACCAGACGGAGCCTTTGTTTCATTTGTTACGTTAGACAGTTTTAGGGCTTGGCTGTTGACTACGCAGACGCGTCCACATTGATGATACAGTATTACAGGGTTGTCTGGTGCGGCTTCATCCAAGTCAATGAAGTTTGGACTACGTTTTTCAGCAAAACGGGCTTCATTCCAGCCGCTGCCAATAATCCATCGTCCGTGCGGTATCTTTTGTACGCGTTCTCTGATTCGCTGTTGCATCTCTTTGATGGAGTCTACGTCATTCAAGTCAATCCACGTTAGAAACCTGCCAAAATCGCCGACGTGAATGTGCGAGTCCGTTAAACCGGGGACAACCGTGTTTCCCTGCAGATCGATGACTTTTGTGGCTTCTCCGATCCATTGGCTGATTTCCTTGTTTGTGCCGACCTTGGCGATTCTGTCCTTTTTGATGGCTACTGCCTCAGCGCTGGGCTGAGATGGGTTCATGGTTAGGATGTTTCCGTCTGTCAAGACTAAATCGGCAAACATGACGCAGGTCACCGTACACAGTAAGAAGATAATGTTGCAGATTTGTTTTGCCTATTTCTGTTTTTTGCGCCATGCTTCGGGGATGTAGGCGCAGGCTGGGTCAGACCCGAAATAGGAGCCTGTTAACGAATGGGCTCTGGTTCTGCATCCGCCGCATATATGGCGATGTTCGCAGACGCCGCATTTGCCTTCAAGGTTGTCGGGGTTTTGCAGTTTCTTATAGAATTCCGAGTTTTGCATATCATCCCACAGTTCTTTGAGGGGCTTGTCTTTGATGTTTCCGATTGTTAGGTCTTCTCTCTCGGAGTAGAAGCAGGGGATTA
>CAZJLG010000351.1:0-1535 GCA_964546665.1 uncultured Candidatus Bathyarchaeia archaeon | reverse complement strand
TTGGGCCTATCGAATTTGCAGAGTTCCTATTCCCAACCATTGCAGTAATTGACACCTACGTGTTGACTGCAACTGCGGAAATTGGAACAAAACCTCTCGAAGAGGGCAATCATCCGCTATTCAAGCTGATGATGTAAGCAGAAAACCACCATATTTTCCCTTTGGGCTTTTTAGCCCACCTTTATTTTTTCGGATTCTAGTCTTTGCTCCGTCAATTTAGGATTACATTTTGTGTCTTTCAGTCTTGTTTATGAACGTAAATCAGTTGATTGGAAGAACTATGCTTTTATTTGAACTTGACAATAAGACATCTGATGTGCGATGAACTCCTTGGAAACGGTCATCTTAGGCATCTTGGACACTAGGCAGCCAGCGAACGTGAAAGAACTGGTTCAGCTGGTTCAGGAACAGACTGACGCCAAAATCGAAGATATAGAGAAAGCAGTAAAGAGTCTTCACCGAAAAGGGCTGGTGTCTCTTGATGAACCCGTACACCACAAAGAAAGCTTCATCAGCTTCCTTTCTCTGAAACAAAGCCGCTGGTTCTGGATTGTCATAGCCATATCCCTTCTTTCGTTCCTTTCAATCCTCTTCATTCCTGAAACTGACACGCCCCTGTCATACATACGATACATCTTTGCCTTTGTTCTCGTCGCCTTTCTGCCTGGCTACTGCCTAACCGAAACATTGTTCCCGAGGATAGACTCTTTGGACATAATCGAAAGACTCACCTTCTCTATAGGCCTAAGCTTCGCAGTCACCGCCCTAGTCGGGCTCTTCCTGAGTTTCACACCCTTCAAGTTGACTCTAAATACTGCGCTTCCCACTTTGGGTTCCATAGTAATCGTTTTGGCTGTGATAGCCCTAATCAGAAAATACCTGACACAATAACCCTTTTTTCAGCCTGTAAACTACAACAGAGCATAGGCTCTGCTTGTTTTGTTGATTAAAAAAAGAAGAAAAAAGGCTGGAGCCTAGTTGAAGATTCGTGATTCGCTCTAGAAGAGTTTGTCCCATCTGTTAAACAGATCGAGCGCTGCTTGACCGCCGTAGTCGCTTAACGAATCCCTGTATTCACCCATTTGGGTTACTGCCTTCTGGAACTTCACCATGTTCTCCGCAACGTCTGCCAAGTAGATGATGCCATCGATTCCTGTTCTCATAACACGAACCGAAACTCTGATCAGCTGATCAACTGGTGAGCATTGAGCAGGGTCGTCTCCTGGGCCACAAACGTAGATGTTGGAGTATACTGGTTTCTCTGGAAAGATTCTTCTGAAGGCACGTGCAATCATTTCCCAGTACCATGAAGTTGCGTAGTTCTGAGAGAACATGACAATGTTGAAGGCGTCACATATCTTGTAGAGTTCAGGGAAGTCCATGCCGAAACGTTGGTCAGCATTGGCTGGGTCAGGCAGAACTGCCAAAACCAGCTTGGTCTTCACGCGGTCTTTTACGTCTTTGATGAACTCTGTGATGGTCTGGTTGCGCCATGTGAACCAGTCAAGTCCACTCTCTTTCCATAGTTTGTTGCA
>CAZJLG010000350.1:0-1547 GCA_964546665.1 uncultured Candidatus Bathyarchaeia archaeon | reverse complement strand
AAAAGTTTAAAAACTGCTAACACTTTTAAAGCTTACGTTAACAAAATGTTAATTGCCAAAGATTTGGAAAAAAAGATCCTGCTCAACCTGCTAGAAAAAGGACAAAGACCAGCAGTAAAAATAGCCGAAGACCTGGGCATCACAAGACAAACCGTAGCAAAAAAGATGGAACAAATGCGCACCTCTGGCTTGATGCTCTCTTTCTTTCCAAAGATGGAACCCGAAGTTTTGGGGCTGACGATTCAGGCGTACATATTGATGCGAGAAGACCCGCGAAGCGACCTCAGAAAAGAAACCGAAGAAATCGTTAAGGGGTTTCCTCAGGTGGCTGAATTTCAGAGAATCTTTGGCAAGTATGACAGCATAGTTAAGGTGCTGGTGAAGAATAACAAAGAGTTAACCGATTTGGTTAAGAAGATTCATGACTTGAACGGCGTCAAAGAGACGGAAACCTTCATAGTTCATAGCACAGTGAAAGAGAGCCCTGAAGACCCCATCAAGAAAGCACTAACAGAGTAAGCTGCAACCAACAATAGAAGCACAAATTTTGATTAACGTCACCAGATTATACCCATCTTCACTATAACATGCCCCAAGTATATCTGCCCGACCGCAACATCAACAATCGCATCATTTTGTGGTTCTACATAAATCATTCCCATGTCAGTAGTGTTGAAGCAAGCTATCGCATGAGCGCTGTTGGAAAACTCGATATACACGAATCCGCACCTGTAACCCACCTGAGCGGCGTTGTCAACCAAGTCTGCTGTGAAATCGTAACAAACATAATCTGGAGTGTACTGGTTTTCGTCTGTTTCATCGGAATCTATGAAGGCAATCGCCTCATCATAGGTTGGGTTCATGGAGTAATAGCCAGTTTGAATCAAATAGTCTACTCCCTGAACGAAGCCATCATCATAACCTGAATCGTAGCTGCCGATAACTGCAACTTCCAAGTCGGCAACTTCAGCAGTAAGGCTCGTAACCTGTGTTTGGAGGCTTGAAACCTGTTCCTCTAAAGCAGTTTTGTCGCCCTCTAACAACGTTACTTCGGTTTGGAGACCTGAAACCTGAGTCTGCAAAGACGCTTTCTCGTTAGTTAATGAAGTGACGTCATTTTGGAGGCTTGAAACGTTATTGTCCAGAACCGAAACCTGCGTCTCCAGAGCGCCCTTTTCGTTCTCTAAGACAGTGACCTCGGTTTGGAGACCTGAAACCTGAGATTGAAGAGACGTTTTTTCGTTAGCTAGTGACGCGGTTTCTGATTCGAGACCTGAAACGTTACATTGCAGAGCTGAAACTTGAGACACCAAATCAAGATTGACGTTTTCAAGCTCAGAAAGTTTGTTTATTTTAATTTGCAGTTCCGCATCTTTCTGGTCAAGCAGCATCAAAGCACCCACAAGTCCAACTGCCAGAACAACGCAGACCAAACAAAGCACTATGACTTTTTTATCAACCATTGCGTATTTCCTCCAAACCATAGACTAAATTGTTCCTTAAGAAACCATATAGCCTCGGTACGATGAAAACTTTTCTATATTCCA
>CAZJLG010000349.1:0-1547 GCA_964546665.1 uncultured Candidatus Bathyarchaeia archaeon | reverse complement strand
CTCCCAGTGCGCTCCCTGCCAATACACTTTACCGCACCCCGGGCACCTCCAAAAATCGTCATAATAGACTGACGTTGCCTCAGGAATCTGATCAAGCACCTCCTCCTTAGACACAGCCTCGATAGCTGCATTGCATTTGGGACAACGAGAAACACTCAAATCTATCTCCAACTTGAAACCAAAACGTCCTGCCAAATCAGCAAGCTTGCCCGCCTCATCTGTTGCCTCAACCAAAACCGCTTCAGCTCCAAGGCTCACAGCCCTTTGATACAGGTTGTGGTCGCGGGTAAGCAGAACCCGTTTCTCCTGTTTCGCCATTTCAGCAAGTTTTTTGTCGTCAGCGGAACGGAAATAGTTGACGTCGTGCCCCAGCATACGAAGCCAACGGGTCAACTTGCCTAGCATGCCATCGGTTATGAACCTCACAGCAGACAACCACAAAGTAGTAAGGAATATTTGGAATTTAACGGTGACCATCGTGGGTTATTCTGGTTTCAACTGGGTTATCCGCTGATGTCAGGCCGTTTTTCTGACAGAATCACAGCAGATACAGAAAGTTGCGTTTGATCGTGTTGCGAAGTTAAACTTAAATTCTATAACGGCGTTATGTCCCTGAGTGTCACAAAATGAGAGTTTACATGGACTACGCCGCAACCACACCCGTTGACCCCCGAGCCCTCGAAGCCATGAAGCCCTACTTCAACGAAAAATTCGGAAACAGCGTCTCCCTCCACAAACATGGCAGAGAAGCAAAAGAAGCAGTAGACGAATCCAGAAAAGCAGTAGCATCACTGATGAACGCAGAACCTAACCAACTCATATTCACGGGCAGCGCAACCGAAGCAACCAACATGGTACTGAAGGGAATAGCCTTCGCCAACAAAAAAAAGGGAAATCACATAATCACATCAAAAATAGAACATCACTGCGTTCTCGAACCAGCATTATGGCTGGAAAAACAAGGATTCGAAATCACCCGTCTCCCAGTAGACAAGTTCGGGTTCGTTGATTTAACCCAGCTAGAAAACGCGATAAAAAAGGACACAATCCTAGTCTCGATAATGCACGCCAACAACGAGATAGGAACCATACAGGACATCGAAAAAATAGGTAAAATCTGCAAAGAAAAAGGCGTGTACTTCCACTCTGACGCAGCCCAAAGCTTCGGCAAAATTCCCATCGACGTAAAAAAGATGAACATAGACCTGTTATCCGTCAGCTCCCACAAAATGTACGGCCCCAAAGGAGTCGGCGGATTATACATACGAAAAGGCACAAAAATTGAGCCCCTTCTACACGGAGGAGGACATGAATTCAGAAAACGGTCATCAACAGTTAACGTTGCCGGAGTTGTCGGCTTCGCCGAAGCAGCCAGAATCCAAAAAAAGGAAATGGCTTCTGACGCCAAAAAACAGATAGGTCTAAGAGACAAGCTCATAAAAGAACTTCTGAAGATAGATGATGCGCATCTGACAGGACATCCCACAAAGAGATTGCCTAACAACGCCAGCTTCTGGTTCGCCTACATCGAAGGAGAATCCCTGCTC
>CAZJLG010000348.1:0-1549 GCA_964546665.1 uncultured Candidatus Bathyarchaeia archaeon | reverse complement strand
GTATGTATTGGATAGTCCCAAGAATTACAGGAAAGAAACTTTACAGCAAAAAACTAATGGACGTAACATGGTGGGTGACCTTCATGGGTTACATAGTTTTCATGGCTGGAATGATGTTGGCGGGGCTTGTAGCCAACTCTGGCTGGTATGCACACATGACTGTAGCTCAAGTTTTGCCGCAACTTGCAGGCTACTTCATTGTAAGGGCGGTAGGAGGAGGCATAGTGGTTGTTTCCGCCTTTCTGTTTGCTATTAATATCATAGCAACGTTTCTGTCAAAACCACTTGTGCACCGTGAACAGCTAGAAACCGCTGGAGGAGAAAAGGACAATGAGTAAGCTGGAAAAGAAACTGGAAGAAGAATTGGAAAAACTTGAGAAGGCAATTGGAAAAGACATCAAAAAGGTTGAAAAGAGGGCTCACCAACACAACCTGTTCCCCATCGCTGCTGGCGGATTGAGCGTTTTCTTTCTCATGGTCACAATGGTCGTAGCGGCACCTTACATGTTTCTTTTGGAAACACCTCCGAGTGAGAGAGCCCATGTATACACAGACATAGAAGCAGAAGGTAGAGAACTGTATATGAATCTAGGTTGCTTCTACTGTCACTCACAACAAGTCAGGCTTTACGACTGGGGATTAGGCGACCCCTCACAAAAGGGAGACTTTGTTTATAATAGTCCCCAATCTTTGGGCACCGAAAGAACAGGTCCAGACCTTGCACAGATTGGTGGAATGCGACCTACAGTCTGGCATTATCTGCATCACAGAGACCCCCGAAGTGTAAGTCCTGGGTCTATAATGCCCAACTTTGATTTCCTTACAGACCACCAGTTAGATGCGATTGTTGCTTATCTTCAGAATCAGGGAGGAGAAGACCTTCAAGTAAATGAGTCTATAACTGGTGGACAAGCGTTTCATCCTGATGTTCCAGTAGAATACGTAAATGTCACTAACCTTTTTGCACCACTAATGGAGCAGGTCGGAACAGACTACAACTCTACAGACCAGACATACACTGGAAGCACAAGTTTAGGCGACGAATGGGCAACGATCTTCGACATGGGAAAAGAGATTTTCACACAACGTTGTCTCTCATGCCACGGATGCTCAGGAAACGCTGAAGGACCCTACGCCAGACATGTTGTAACTCAACCCGCAAACTTGCATGAGCGCATCGCAACTTTTGCAGGAGACTTTTATCATATTTGGAGAGTGAGCGAGGGAGTACCCGGCACTGCAATGCCTGCCTGGAAGCTGACATTGAATGAAACAGAAATCAGTCTAGTGGCAATATATGAGATGAGCTTTGTGTTTGGCTCAACAAGAACAATTTCTGGTGACATCTCAGATGCTGAAGGAGACAACTACGCAAACACGGTTCTTAATTCGCCGCCAATAGCTGGAACAATGCAAGAATTTGATGATGGAAAAATGATTTTCAATTTGTATTGCGCTCAATGTCATGGCGAAATGGGTCAAGGCGATGGCCCAGCCTCAATTAATTCTCCATGTGGTTACATCAATCCTGAACCAGCGAACTTTACAG
>CAZJLG010000347.1:0-1565 GCA_964546665.1 uncultured Candidatus Bathyarchaeia archaeon | reverse complement strand
TCTCCTTGGCTGCTCTCCTTTCTCCCTCAGAACTTACTGGAGTGCCTGCCTCGATAGTGTCTACGCCCAGCTTGTCCAGCTGCCGCGCTATCTCCAGCTTCTCTTCAGTGGTTAAAGAGACGCCTGGAGTCTGCTCCCCATCTCTCAGGGTAGTGTCGAAGATACGGACGTAATCCCCCTTTGTTTCCATGTTTTCTCCTTCCTAACCTTCTATGATTTCCTTAGCCATGGCTTCCGCCATCTCTATGGTTTTGGCTTTGCCGCCAAAATCTGGAATCACATCTTTGTCCTTACGTAGTGTTTCAGCTACAGCATGTTCTACAGCCTGAGCGGCTTCAAGACATTCTTTGTCATCATACTTTTCGCCCAGCCAATCCAGCATCATCTTTGCTGACAGTATCATCGAGATTGGGTTGGCTGTCTGTTTTCCTGCCCTGTTAGGCGCTGAACCATGAATCGGCTCAAACAACGCAAAGTCGTCGCCGATGTTTGCTCCCGGCGCCATACCTAAGCCGCCTATAAGCTGCGCTGCCTCATCAGACAGTATGTCGCCGAACATGTTCGGGGTGACAAACACATCAAAGGTTTCAGGCTCCTTTATCAGCCGCATCGACGCAGCGTCAACATATAGTTCATCAAATTTTATGTCCGGATACTGCTTGGCTACTTCCCTGCAGGTTCTCGCAAAGAGTCCACAGGTTTTTTTCATGACGTTTGCTTTGTGGATGGCTGTGACACGTTTTTTGCCGTTTCTTCTTCTGGCTGTTTCGAAGGCTTTCTTTGCTATTCTTTCGCTGTTCTTCTTGGTTATGACCCGCATGCAGACGGCAGTGTCTTCTATCTCAAATTCTATTCCCCTGTAAACGTCCTCTGTGTTTTCCCGAACGAAAATCATGTCTATGTCAGGCTTCAAGCTTGGGACAGGCGGATACGTTTTGATGGGGCGGATGTTAGCATAAAGGTCAAACATGATCCTCAGTCTGACGATGACGTCGGCGGCTGTTTCTCCCACTGGCCCCTTCATGCATGCATGAGAGTTTCTGATTATTTCGATGACTTCGTCTGGGAGTGCTTCTCCAGTCTTTTCGAAGCATCTGTCACCAGCCTCAACCTGAACTATGTCTAGGTCTATGTCAAATTTTTGCTGAACAGCATCCAAGATTTTCAGGGTTGCTTCTGTCAGCTCGGGTCCTATTCCGTCCCCTGGGATTAAAGATATTTTGTATTTACTCATTGGGTTCAATACTCCTTTTCAGATGTTCAATTAATCCTCCATCATCAAGAATTTCCATAATGAATTCTGGCAGCCGTGTTGCCTGCATGACAGAGCCGTTTGTTTTGTCTTCAACTTTGCCTGTCTGCAAGTTCACTGTCAGCACGTCTCCTTCTTCTACTTTGCCTGATGCTCCTGCGCACACCAGAACAGGTAAGCCTATGGTTATCGCGTTTCGGTAGAATATGCGCGCAAAGGATTCGGCCAGCACACATTTGACTCCCGAATACTTCAGTGCGATTGGCGCCTGTTCTCTGCTTGAGCCGCAGCCAAAGTTTTTGCCGCCAACAAC
>CAZJLG010000346.1:0-1576 GCA_964546665.1 uncultured Candidatus Bathyarchaeia archaeon | reverse complement strand
TCAGCAAACCGTCTTCCCTTTATAAGCTGAAAGAACCTGACTACAAACATCTTTGAAATTGGCATCTTTTCATCACTCCGTTTCTGTTGTATCCTCTATTCCATTTTCTGAAATCCTGAATATTCCTTCCCCCTCAGGCAAATATGGACTGGAGACAAGACGTGCAATTCTCACTGGTCCACGAGCAGACTTCCGAAGAAAAACACGGGTGTGGCTAGTATGGGCGACTATGTGCCCTCCCACAGGGTGTATGGCATCGCCAAAGAAGACATCTGGCTTGGACATAACCTGATTAGTGACTACCGCTGCGGCGTTGAATGCTCTGGCTAGCCGAATCAGCATGTGCATATGCTTGTTGAGTTTCTGCTGCCTCTCCTGCAGCATCTCTCTGCCCATATACTCGCTTCTAAAGTGAGACGTTAAAGAATCCACAATAATCAGGCGAATACCGTTCTCTTTAATCACCTTGTCTGCGTTCTCTAAAAGAAACATCTGATGATCCGACGTGTATGCCTCAGCAAAAATGATCTTCTTAATCACCTCTTCCGGGTCCAAACCCAGATTATGTGCCATCTGAAAAATCCGCTCAGTCCTGAAAGTATTCTCCGTGTCTATGTAAAGCGCTGCGCCGCCCAAGCCACCCTGCTCAGGAGGCAACTGCACATTAACGCATAGCTGATGACAAATCTGGCTTTTGCCGCTCCCATATTCCCCATAAAATTCTGTGATAGACTGAGACTCGATTCCTCCACCCAACAATTTATCCAGCATGCTGCTTCCGGTAGTCAAACGCAGAACACTCTGCCGCATCTTCACCAGTTCGTCTCCTCTGATGAACTGAAAAGGCATGCTTAAACGAGCTTTGCGGATTAACTGTTCAGCATTTTTTTTGCTTATACCCGCTTGCGTCAGCTCCTTGGCTGTTGCCATGGCAAGATTTTCGACTGTATGTAGCCCTAGCTCCCGCAGCTTTTTGGACATGGCAGCCCCTATCTCAAGGTCTTCCAAGCATTCATACCTCTTTTTTTCTAGGGCAGCCTCTTCACTCATTTTGATGCTCAATTCCAGATTTAGAAGCAATGGTGCGGTGCATATTAAAGTTGTTAGACGAAATAGCAGATAAAACGTTCGATGTGAATCGGTGACGGCAGGTCTGTTCTGTAGCAAAAAGTATAAGCTATATCTTCCAAATCTGCTCTGGACAGAGAGGAACAGTCTTGGTAACCGGGAAAACTGTGGAGGATGTAGCTGTCAAACTTCTGCAACTGGCAGTGACAGAGCTGCCGCAAGACGTGAAGGAGGCTCTCCACAGGGCATACAGCGAAGAGGAGAACCCCGTTGGCAAGGCTCAGCTGAAGGCAATTTTAGATAATGTGAAGTTGGCTGAGAAAACAGGCTCTCCCATGTGCCAAGACACTGGAGTAATCATCTTCTATGTGAAGGCAGGCAGCCAAGTGCAAGGATTAGACAAGGTTGAAGATGCACTGCGCAAAGCCACGGCACGGGCAACCAAGGAAATTCCTCTGCGCCCCAACGCTGTTGACCCCTTCACCCAAAAGAACACAGGAGACAACAC
>CAZJLG010000345.1:0-1583 GCA_964546665.1 uncultured Candidatus Bathyarchaeia archaeon | reverse complement strand
TGTATTCTCGTTCCTCTTCCACAAGAGAAATTATCTCCGAGTAGTCAACGTCTCCTGGCTTAACTTCGATGCCCAGTTTTTTGGAGAAGTCTTTGTGAAAGTTTTTTGCGAAGACTTTGTCCTCAACGTAGGGTGTTCCAGCCTTCTTTGCCCAAGCTACTGCCATCTCCTCCTGCTCGGCTTTGAGCTTAACCTCTTTGCCCTTTACTTTGATTGTGAGGCCTTTGGCTTCGTAGGGGGCTGGAATTAGGACGCCGTTGTGGTGAAGCGTTTCCATTATGGTTTCTCCGCCTGTTTAGTTTCTTTATACGGTGAAAGAGAAAACTTAAAGTTTCTTGTTTTCGACTTTAGGTTTACCTGCGCAGAGAACAGACATGGATGCCGCTGCAGGGCTTGAATGTGGAAGTTGCGGGTGAAACCTTGGACATGGATGCGCTTCAGAAGATACGGAGTATAGCTGATTACCAGTTTGGAAGAGATGCAGGAATGAAACTGTTTCCTGATGCAGTTAGAATTGTGTACTCGCGGAATACGGGAAAAATCAGGCACATCCACTTGAAAGAGGAGTTGCTGGCTACTCTCAGACCCACAACTGGGCTGCTGATTTTGACTGTTGCCGGAGCCAAGCGTCTGGTACGCGAAGTGAATCCTCTGCGGTGCTGGGTTAAAGTCGATGATGATGCCGAGTCCTTCGTGAAAAAGGGAAGAAGCGCCTTCGCCAAGCATGTGATAGACGCTGACCCAGAGATAAGACCCAACGAGGAAGTTGTAGTCATCAACAGAACGGACAATGTTTTGGCTGTTGGCAGAGCCATGCTCTCTGGAGAGGAAATGACGCAGTTCAGCAGGGGAATTGCTGTGCGGGTTCGCCGAGGAGTGGCAGAAAAAAGTTAAGAAGCCCCCTGAGGCAGTATAGAGGAGAAGGGAGCGAAATGCGGAGAAAAATGAGTCCAAGAAACGCAAAGAGAATGATGCAGCGCATGGGCATGAACATGGGAGAGATGCCCGAAGTTCAGGAAGTCATCTTCAGAACAGCCGACAAAGAAATAGTGGTTGAAAACGCTCAGGTTGCTGTCCTTGAGATGCAGGGACAGAAAATATTTCAGGTCACAGGAGAAGTTAATGAGCGGGCACTAGAAACTAAGGCGGCAAAAGTGACTATACCCGAGGAGGATGTGCAGCTTGTTGCGGACCAGACAGGAAAAAGCTTAGAAGATGCACAAAGAGCCCTAGAGTCAAGCGACGGAGACTTAGCTAAGGCGATTCTTCTTCTTCAAACAGGCGGCTAAGCTAGTACTGGATGCCCTCGGTGGTCACCATCTCTTCGGGATGCTTCAGGTCTTTCACTTCATTGACGAAATCAGCCCTGTCTATGAGCCTCTTTGGCGCGTATCTTCCGGTCAAAACAACGTCAGTTTCCGGGGGAAGGCTGTCCAGAAACTCCAGAACCTCGTCTGTTTCTAGCAGGTGGCAGTGGATAGCCAAGTTTATCTCGTCTAGGACAAGCAGATGAGGCTTCTTTTCTTCCACAATCTTTTTTGCGAATTCTAGTCCCTCTTTTGTGAGTTTTCTGTCTTCTTCGC
>CAZJLG010000344.1:0-1598 GCA_964546665.1 uncultured Candidatus Bathyarchaeia archaeon | reverse complement strand
GTGGACCCTTGAAGCTCTGAACCAAACCTTTGGGAAACTGGATGTTGTTGAGTCGCAGATTCTTGAGCGCCCGCAAACCGAACACGTTTCCTGCTACGCTACTCAAGATGTTTGGCATGTTGCCCGGCTCAAACAGTTCGATGGGGTAGGCTATGCGGATGTTGTTGCCTTTGATGCTGAAGACTCGGGCTGCAAGCTTCTCCACATATGGCTTGATTGTGGTTAGTTCTGTCCATGTTCCCACAGAACTTTCGGCGGCAACACCCCCAGCTGCTTCGGTTAAACTGATGCCTTCGGGTTCAACATAGAAGTCACAGAGTAAATCGGTTGTTTTTGGTTTGTAGGATTGGTCAACAAAATCGACATACTTCAAGGTCTACAACTCCTCAGTAGGCAATACTATGGTTGCCATAAGTTTAAGCTCTTCTGTGGACAAACAGGCAGCTTTCCAAAGCCTTATTTTCGGTCAAACAGTAGAAGGGTGTGTATTAACGGCGTGAGAGGTCATGGATTTCAAAGTTTGGCATTTGGGAATAAAATCTGGCGGAAAACAGATTATCGTAGTGGACAACGAGGACGCAAGCCAGTTAGGAATTCACTCTTCAGACAGGGTTGAAGTCACATACAAAAACAAGCAGATAATCGCCATAACAAACGTAGCAGAAGAATTTCCTAAAGGAACACTAGGCATCTACAGTGAAGTGTATGACAAACTGAAGGTCCAAAACGGAGAAACAGTAACGGTTAGACCAGCTGAAAGACCAGAATCCATCGGATACATACGAGAAAAAATCAGTGGACGAAGACTAAGAGCAGAAGAAATCAAGGCAATAATCATGGACGTTGTTGAAAGACACCTCAGCGACATAGAACTAGCCTCCTTCGTGACCAGCCTCTACATCCGCGGAACCAGCATCGACGAAGTTGAGGCACTAACAAAAGCTATGGTGGAAACAGGACAGACCATAGACTTCGGCAAAGGCCCCATCCTGGACAAACACAGCATAGGCGGAGTGCCAGGAGACAAAACCACAATCCTCGTGGTTCCCATAGTCGCAGCTGCGGGCTTCACAATCCCCAAAACTTCCTCTCGGGCAATAACTTCTCCGGCGGGCACAGCAGACCGAGTTGAGGTTCTGTGTCCTGTTGACTTGACATGCAAAGAGATGCGGAAGGTTGTGAAGAAAACTAATGCCTGCTTGGCTTGGGGCGGGGCGCTTGACCTTGCTCCGGCAGATGACTTGATGATTCAGGTCGAGTATCCGCTTTCCATTGACCCGCTTCTTTTGCCGTCAATCATGAGCAAGAAGAAGGCGATAGGCGCAGACTATGTTGTGGTGGATATACCTACGGGAAGAGGCACAAAAATCAAGACCATAGGGGAAGCCCAAGCCTTGGCACAGGAGTTCATTGAATTGGGCAAAAGATTAGACATGAATATCCAGTGTGCCTTGACTTTTGGGGAACAGCCCATCGGATACGCTATAGGACCAGCCCTTGAAGCGTGGGAAGCGCTTTCGACGCTGATGGGAAGAGGTCCCATAGACTTGGTGAATAAGGCTGTTAGTTTGGCGGGGCTACTGTTTGAGATGATGGGA
>CAZJLG010000343.1:0-1639 GCA_964546665.1 uncultured Candidatus Bathyarchaeia archaeon | reverse complement strand
ATCAAAGAAACTTTACGTTTCAAACCCCAAACCAGCATCAAGAGTGGAGCAGAAACCGTGTTCAATGCCCTAAAGGAAGGAAGATTAAATCCTGACGATCCAAGGGTGATAACTGTGAAGTGGTACAGGCATCTTCTGGAGATGCAGCAGTTCCTTAAGGACACGGAAATAGACGGGATGCTTTTATGAAAATAGCCGTTATTGGATCAACTGGACAACTAGGCACAGATTTGGTAAAAACTTTGAGTGTCGCACATGAAGTTATTGGTCTCACTCATAGTGACCTGGAAGTTGCAGATTATGACAGCCTTGTGATTCTAAAAGAGCAGCGTCCAGATGTGGTCATAAACACGGCGGCTTTTCACAAGACTGACCTATGTGAGGAAGAACCGCAAAAAACCTTTTGCGTAAACGCCTTAGGTGCACGAAATATAGCGCTTTTGACTAAGGAAATAGGTGCCACGACTGTATACATTAGTACAGACTATGTTTTCGACGGCACAAAAAGAGATCCATACACTGAAGATGATGTTCCTGCTCCCCTCAGCACTTACGGAATCTCTAAACTGGCAGCTGAATACTTCACGCGACAAAACCCTCAACATTACATCGTAAGGATAGCTAGCGTATTCGGCAAAGCAGGAGCCAGCGGCAAGGGAGGAAACTTTGTAGAGACAATGATAACAAAGGCAAAAAACAATGACCCCATCATTGTAGTCGACGACATGTTTATGAGCCCCACATACACTAAAGACGCCGCCTCCATATTGAAAGGGATGTTGGAGCTTCAGATTCCATATGGCGTTTATCACGCAACCAACAAGGGTTTCTGTTCATGGTATCAATTTGCAAAAGAAATCTTTCGAATCACCAAGTTAAATCCTGATTTGAAGCCAACAAAAACCGACCCCGCATATGGGAAGGCTAGGCGACCGCTTTTCTCTGCATTAGCAAGCATAAAGCTTTCACAATATAACTTGGAACCGCGAAGCTGGAAAGAGGCGCTTCGTGCATATCTACTCGAAAAAGGTCATATCTAAAAGACTCCTCGAGAGGAAAAAATTATGCACATTGCACAAATAGGAACTGGGCGAGTAGGACGCCCTACAGCCTACACAATAATGTTTGCCGAACTGGCAGACACAATCACAGTCTGTGACACAAAACCGGGTCTGGCGCACGCCTTCGCCGAAGAACTCCGGCATGTAACCGCAAGTCTACGCTTAGATGTTGAGATTACTTCATGCGAAAGAGATGAAGATGTGGCTGGGGCAGACATAATCTTGGTTTCTGCTGGAGAGCCCAGAACTCCTGGAGTCAAGATGACAAGACGAGATTTGGCGGTTCAAAACGGGCAAATAGTAAAAGATGTTGCGGAGGCAACGGCGCCAAACAACCCGGACGCAAAATATGTTGTGATTACGAACCCTGTTGATGCTATGGCGATGGTCTGCAAAAAATATTCTAAAGCCAAATTTGTGATCAGCACTGGCACTAACCTTGAGTCGTTAAGGTTCAGGTCTGGGTTAGCCCGAGCCCTTAACGTGCCTGTGTCAGTTGTTGAGGGCTATGTTGGGGGAGAACATGGACAAGGAGCAACAATTCTCTGGTCAACAGTAAAAGTCGCTGGTCTTCCATT
>CAZJLG010000342.1:0-1642 GCA_964546665.1 uncultured Candidatus Bathyarchaeia archaeon | reverse complement strand
GGTATGTCCAGCAGTTTTGCGGCTACAAGAGAGGATGCCCGCGAATCCGAAACCACAACATCTGGCTTGAAGGCTTGCATGAAATTGATTTCAGCGTCAACCTGCTTCATGATGGTGTAAACTGTGAGGAAGGGTCCGGGATTCACGGTTGTTAATCGGAAGTCGATGCTTCCGTCTGGCTTAACCTGAACTCCAATGTCTGGAGCCTCCACGGCTCGGAAGCCTTCCTGCTGAACGTATCTTAAGCCTTCCCTGTATGTAGAAAACAGTATCTCTGCGCCGTCCTTTTCGAGACTCTTGGCTATGGGGATACAGCGACCAACGTGCCCTAGTCCCACACCGGAAGGCGTAAAAAGAACCCGCATGAGTGGTGGTTTCCTCTAAATTTTTTTCTGCTCGATTCTGCCTTTAGGCGAGGCTTCTTCAAAAATTATCGCTTGGAACTTGTATATTTTGGTATCCGTTAGAAGCCAAGCGTCCGGGGATAGCCCAGCCTTCATGGCTGTTTGGCACAGAAACTCTTCGGTGTTCCAGTTCCATTCAACTGGCACCTGAGGCAAAAGCAGCCCCTTATAGTAGCCCCTTTCCATTATGAGTCCGTCGCGTCCAACCTCTATTTTTGATGGATAATCTGCTGTTTTCTCAACTGTAACCCGTTCAGGCGGAGTTAAGACGCTGACCTCAAAGACTATCTGCTCAAGCTCTTCAAGGGCAACCTGCGGAAAACGGGGGTCTTGGGTTGCGGCGCTGATTGCAGCCTCTATCACTGCCTGAACCAGCGGAGTGGTGGGATAAGGAAGACCAATACATCCCCTCAACATCTTCTTTCCTTTATGGATGAGGTTCAATGTGACAAAGACTCCGCAGGGCTCCATCAGCTTAGATGGAATGTCTTCAGGAACCTGCAAAACTTGTCCGCTTTTCAGGTACTCAGTTACAGTTTGTCTTGCCAAATTTACGAGAAACTCGCCTTCTTCAAGGGTCAGCTGAAATGTCATGATATTCCGCCCTGACTTATGCAAAAGGAAGTGCCTGACGGTATTAAAGCTTCTGAACACTGAGCGCCAATTTTGGCTTAGCAGAGCCGCCTTCTGTCAGGTTAGAATTTGATGGTTTCTTCTTGGATTCCGTCCTTTGTGATTATGAGCAAATCCACGCCGTCGCCGCTCATGACGTCTCGGCGTACAGCAGACTTGATAGCATTCAGCACAAGCGCTTTCGCGTCTTTCTGGGACATGCCCTTCTTGTATCCTTCCTCTAATACTCCGGTTGCTATTTGGGCTCCTGAGCCAACAGCAGCATAATCGTCAGGCAAAACAGACCCTAGCACGTCCAGCACATAGATTGTCGGTCCATCATAATCCATTCCGCCTACAATGGTTTGGGTAATCAAAGGAATCATGCGTCTGCCAAAAAGCACGTTTGACATGACCTTAGCGGCTGCTCTAACAGGCATCGGTCTCTTCGCGTCGAAGGAAAACAGTTTTGCTTGGGCTTCCACTTCCCGAGCCAAAATCTGCATGTCAGAAACTAAGCCTGCGCATGCTGCACCGACGCTGTCGGCGATTCTGAAAACCTTTTTTCCGGTTCTGCTCATGATCATGGAGCCGTAGGAAACTCTTTTTTCTGATGCCAAGATTAC
>CAZJLG010000341.1:0-1671 GCA_964546665.1 uncultured Candidatus Bathyarchaeia archaeon | reverse complement strand
TGGATATGCGTTCTCTCTTCTCTTCAGGTATGCTTTCTAGGGTTTTGTACATCCACTCTTCTAAGCCCTTGAAGGCGTCCTGTTCAATGTAGATGTCGCCTATTCGCCCAATGTCTTGGTCCTTTAACTCTGTGTCTTCGGCAAGAAAGGTGCCTATCCAGTGACGGTGACCAAGGGATTCCACCATGTCATGCACCATGTTAGCCCCGGTCGTCACAACAGCATGCACGTATCCTTGGTCTATGAGGTCTCTGATGATTTGCCTCATTCCCCCAGGAACTAGAGGACCTGCTAGAGTCAAGAACACGGTGTAGTCTTTGTCGCTGAACATTTCCTTTACGATTTCGGCGGCCTTGCCAATGTTTCCTGCGCCAAGCACGCCGCATTTGTTCATTTCAGAAACGAGGGCGCCTACAGTTAGGTCCTTCTTTAGTTTAATGTGTTTTACGCGCTTCAAATCTTCTCGCCACAGTATTAACTATAACGAGTAAGCTTTGCGGCTAGCATTTTAAAAAGATAGCCACAGAAAGTGGGTTATTTTGTTCGGGTTATTCTTGTTCTGCCCAGAATAGTCCAAAACTCGACTTCAACGCCTGATTCCAGCTTGTTTTTCAGTTCTTCATCCTCTGGGTAAGGCGATTCACTCATTTCGTAAGTTTCCAAGTCCATCAACTGAACTGCTGAAGGCAATAGGGCGATAACTTGTCCAGTTTTTTTCTCTATAAGGGGAACGTCAACCTGTGCGCTTACAGGCTTCACGATGGTTTTTTTGGCTTCACTAAAGACGCTTATGGCAACGATGCGAGCCTTTGCGGCGCCATGTTTTCCGGGTTTCGATTTAGTGTAGCTTACTATTTTGCAGGGTTCATCGTCAATGATTACGTAGCTGCCGACTTTTAGAGAGCCTACATCTGCAGGTTTGCTCATGTTCTCTGTTCTCCTGTTAGAAGAATTTCACGCATTTCTCTGTTAATAATCTATCGCCTAAAATATGCCGTAGACAGCAGGGGCACAGGAAGTAACGTAAAATAGCCAGTTATACAGCTTTCATATTGGGTGCAACCGTAAAGCGGATGGTAATCAACACATGAAAGTGCTTGTCCTCGATACTTCGGCTTTCATCGCCGGATTTGACCCGCTTACAGTCCCAGAGAAACAATACACGGTTCCAGAGGTCAAGAACGAAATTATCGCAGGCTCCATGACCTGGATGCGCTTCAACGCAGCAGTAGAGAGCGGAAAGTTGGTGGTCAAGAATCCAGAAAGCTCTATTCGTGACGAGGTTCAGGAAGCCTCCAAGAAGGTTGGGGACATGCGTTACCTCTCTGAAGCGGATTTGCAGGTGCTGGCGCTGGCGTTGGAGCTGAAGGGTAGCGGCTATAGTCCAGTGATTGTCACGGATGACTATTCGATACAGAATGTAGCCAACAAAATCGGCGTGGAGTTCACGTCATTGATGACCTTCGGAATCAAGTTCCGCTTCAAATGGATACTATACTGCCCAGGATGCTACCGCAAATACCCTCCAGACTACAAATCCAAAGTTTGCGAAGTCTGCGGAACAGAACTCAAACGGAAACCAAAGAAAAAAACGCACCTATAACCCTTGGATGAGGTGGCGCCGGGGAAGGGATTTGAACCCTTGTGGCGCATGGCACCACCGGTTTTCGA
>CAZJLG010000340.1:0-1672 GCA_964546665.1 uncultured Candidatus Bathyarchaeia archaeon | reverse complement strand
ATTGAATGCTCACTTTTCATTTGGACAGGCGGAGTTCAAGGTCCAAGAGTTGTTAGTGAAAGCGGTTTGAAGACAGGTAAAGGCAACAGGGCAATAGTTAACGAGTTTTGCGAAGCTGAAGGTTTCAAGGGTATTTACGTGGTTGGTGATTGTGCCATGGTGAAAAATCCTGAAACTGGTGAGGCGGTTCCACAATGCATTGAAATCGCGTTGCAGCAGGCTGAAGTGGTGGCGAAGAACATAACGGCGGATTTAGCTGGAATGCCAAGGACAGTTTATGTTCCGAAGTTTAGCGGGTTGATTGTGGCTGTCGGCGAGAATTTCGGCATAGGCAAGATTCATGGAATAGAATTGGAAGGACAAATTGCTCAGATGATTAAAAGAATTATTCATTTGAGATACGTTTACGAGATAGCAGGTCTAGATGAAGTAGTCAAGGAAAAACTTTAGAAAAGTAAAATGAACAACAAACAGGTAACACTGTCGTAAACCATAGCAAGTCCATCAAGAAACCAAAATTGAGTGGTTAATAATGACGATTCACGAGATTTCTGCAGAGTCTTTCGATAAAGACGTCTTACACGCAAATGACCCTGTTATAGTCGAGTTTTTCAGTCATTCTTGTCCTCATTGCATAAATTTTGCTCCTGTGTACACTCAGCTGGCTGAAAGGCTAAATGGACAAGCCCAATTCTTCAAAATTGATGTTATCCGCAATGAGGCAAACCGCACTCTAGCTCACAGTCGCGGAGTCAGGACGGTCCCTACCCTAGAATTATTCTATCAGGGTAGAGTGATAGGCAACATTGTAGGATATCACAAGATTAAGAAAGTTGAGTCTTCTATCAAAGAGTTTCTGTCAAAGAAAACTGAGAATGTTGGTCCTGGAACTCTATTAACTGAGCTAACCCTAAAGCATAAAATTTGAGAAAGAAAAACGGGTGCTTGCTTTTCTCTTTAAATTCATTATCTCCCCTTTAAACCTGAAATAGTTAGGATATTTAACTTTTTTATCGCATCAACAATAGGTTTTATTTTGAATCTTTTCTTTGCGCGCCCGATTTGTCTAATCAACTGATGCCTGTAACCGTTGAAGGAGCACCAACGTTTAGCAGGCTCACAGAAGTTTCGAGTTGCAGTTGTGTTGGTGCTGATTTTTCAGAAAAAAATACTGTTTTCAACAATGTACCTCTATTAGGCTCCTACTATGCAATTATTTCTGTGGTTTGCTTCGGAAATTGTATGCCATGAAGACAAGGTATCCTGCTACGATAACTAGCCCCGCGATTCCGTAGTAGAAGTATGGCTTTTCGGTGATTTGCCATTCTACATAAGGCTTTATTGTTCCTGTCCACTCCTCTGAGTCATTGTTTTTGATTATAAACTGGTACGTGCCTAACTGGTCAGCTTCAACAGTGGGAAGTGAAGTGCTCTACTTTGCCGTATGTCCATTCGAGTGCGCCTAAAGGCAGGTTTCCGTTCGGCGTGATTACGTCAACTGTCAATCCGTTGGGAAGACCAAAAGGCATCAAAACAAGTGGGCTGTTCGGCTGAAAGATTCCTGTGGTGTTTAATCTAACGTCAAGCCACACTGAACCTTTAGCTTGAGCCGTTAATTTGTTTGGTTCTGGTTCGACTTCAAAAGTGTAAGCTTCTGGACCAAACGGACCGC
>CAZJLG010000339.1:0-1683 GCA_964546665.1 uncultured Candidatus Bathyarchaeia archaeon | reverse complement strand
AACCATCTGAAAGCGAAAGCGAAGAGCTGGTAAAAGTAGAAACGTTGACCCCACAGTCAAGAGGCGTCAACACAATCGTGAAAGTAGTTTCTAAGGGCGAAGTCAGAAGCGTAACTGGTCGAGACTATTCTGTACGTAGAGTTGCAGATGCCTTGGTTGGAGACGAGACTGGATGCATATACATGACCCTTTGGGACGACAAAATAGATGCAATAAACGAGGAAGCCACCCTACAAATCACTAACGGTTACATTAACCTCTTCAGAGGAAACATGCGACTAAACATCGGAAAATACGGCAGCTACGAAGTACTAGACGATTCGCCAATAGCAGAAGTCAACACAGAGAACAATCTTTCAGACAAACGATACGAGCAAGAGAGACGCTTCAACCGATATGGCGGTAGAGGCGGCGGCAGAGGCGGCTATGGCGGAAGAAGCAGCGGCGGATACGGTGGCAGAGGCGGTAGCGGATACAGCGATAGAGGCGGCGGCGGAAGAAGCGGCGGCGGATACCAGCGAAGAAGATACTAAAAGACTTCTTCGTTTCTTTTCCTTTTTTCAGTTACCCTTTTTTGTTATATTGGCAAAGCGCCACTTTATTTGCTGTGACACTTTCTAGAAAAAGTCTCCTCGTTTGTTATTTTGTTGATTGGACAATGTCTACAGTCGTCTTCACAGTTTTCGCAAAATATTTCGGCGCGTTCGCTGATGCCTGACTCTTTTCCTCTTACACCAAAAGAAATGATGCTGCCGCAATTACTGCAGCGGATAGCGTTGAATTGTATGGCTTTGGATTTCGGTCTGAAAAGGTTTAATCGACCGCATTTCATGCATTTGGCGAACTTGCGTTTCTGTAGTTTCTTCCCCTGAACAACATCAGACACTGCTTCGAACATGCCATGAATGTGTCCTTCGCCAGACTCGAAATACAATGGGCTCCCTCTTCCTTGAACATGGAAAAAGAGCTCTTTTCATGATTTAAGAAAACTTCCGAGGTTGGACATGTTTCGTATCCAGAATATTTGCGCATCGGATGCTGTCTTTTTGGCGTAGATCAGTTTGTTGTCTGCGTTTTTTGTTTCTGTGTTCCCTTGAAGACCTGGCACGCTTGACCGCAACAGAAAGAGAGAACCCTGAAAAGGTCAATAAAGGGGTATACGACGATTCTGCTGAATTTTCTGTTTTTCAGTGCCCTGTATCCGTAGACTGCCGCCAACAGAAGCATGGGCAAGCCAGTGAATCCGAATAGCATCCAGAAGAAGAGGCTGGACGGTGAGGTAAGAGTTAGAAACGCCGTTGACCCAACAATCAGCAGCCAGCTTATGAAGCCTATTATGCTCAGGAGGGTCCATTTGGAAACGGCGTCATTTAGCCTGTTACGTTTAAGCACTAAGCCGCTTCCTTTGCCGTACTGAAAGTTCTGCTTCAAAAAATC
Organism: uncultured Candidatus Bathyarchaeia archaeon; assembly: GCA_964546665.1. Taxonomy (GTDB): domain Archaea; phylum Thermoproteota; class Bathyarchaeia; order Bathyarchaeales; family Bathyarchaeaceae; genus Bathyarchaeum. Next base: position 246 of record CAZJLG010000339.1, on the reverse strand, counting down.
TTTAAGGCTTGACCTGTGTTTATGCCATACCACAACATCTGGGTCCAGAACCATTTTATATCCCGCCTTGCAGACTCTGTCGGCAAACTCAACTTCATCAAAGCCGTATTTGATGTTCTCATCAAAATATCCGACGTCTTCAGCTACTTTTCGTCTAAAAGCCATGTTGCATCCTGCTGGATGCCGGAAGAACGGTTTCACTTTTTCAAGTTCTTCCCGTTTCGTGAAGAAGGGCATCAACCGTAC
>CAZJLG010000338.1:0-1687 GCA_964546665.1 uncultured Candidatus Bathyarchaeia archaeon | reverse complement strand
TGCCCCTACGCGAACTCGCCGACGTAGAAGTCATCAAACATGAACTCAAAATGGGAAACATCATCATTCTCAAAATCACTCCTCTGGCCAGCAAAAGCATTGAAGACGTAAAAATTGCTGTGAACGAACTTTCTGCCTTCATTCAATCCATTGGAGGAGATATAGCCAGCTTAGGAGAAGAGCGCGTAGTTATAGTTCCAGACTTTATCAAAATCTGGCGCCCCGAAACTGTTGTGTCCAAAAAGGCGCCTACCGCAGCTTGATTGTTTCCAGAACTTCTGGCACAAGCGCGTCCACATTATATTTTCTTTTGAAGAGGTTAGCCATGCTTATGCTCTTCGATTTTTCGCCGTGAAGCACAATCACTCTTTCAGGTTTAGGTCTCATTCTGTGGAGATAACTGACAAGCTGTCTCCTGTCCGAGTGTCCAGAAAATCCGCTGACCGACTCAACCTGCATCTCAACATTCATGACTTCCATCTTGCCGTTGCTGTTTATGATGGGCACATCAGATATTCCCTTCTGGACTCTTGATCCCATGGTTCCCTCAATCTGGTAGCTGACAAATATTATTGTGTTCCGCTTGTCCCCTGCTAACCGTTTGAAGTAATCAATTACTGGTCCACCCTCAAGCATACCTGACGTCGCCAAGATTATGCACTGGTCCCCATCCACAATCTCGTCCCTTGCACTAGGATGCTCAACAATAGTGAAGTAGTCGGACTGGAACGGATTAATTCCCTCATAAAGGATGCTGTTCCGCACGTTCTTAGCCAAATACTCGGGGTAAGCCGTGTGAATCGCGGTTGCCTCAGAGATCATTCCCTCCACAAAGACTGGAGCCTCCCTCAGCAGTCCCCGCCGCATATAATCGTCGATGATCAGCATGATTTCTTGGGCTCTTCCCACCGCAGGAACTGGAATCAAAACCTTTCCTTGCCTATCCAAAGTATTGTTAATAATGGTTGTAATTGTTTGTTCTGCCTCTGCTCTGGTGGGCATAATGTCTCCGGGAGCGCCGTACGTGCTTTCCGTTATTATTGTCTCTACTCTCGGAAACATGGCGACGGCGGGCTCAAGAAGCATAGACTTGCCAAACTTGTAGTCACCCGTGTAAACCAGATTGTGAAGTCCCTCGCCTATGTGAAGATGAACCATCGATGCGCCCAGAATATGCCCGGAATTGTGCAGAGTCAAACGAATGTCCGGAGCTATGTCAGTTACAGAACCGTACCGCAGAGGAATAGTGTGCATCACCGTGTCTCGCACATCCTTCTGGCTATAAGGAGGCAGACTTCCCTGCTTGTTCGCAACATCCAGGTAATCCATTTGAAGCAGAGTCATGAGGCTTGAAGTGGGAGCCGAACAGTAAACTGGCCCATCGTAGCCGTACTTGAAAAGGAAGGGTAGAAATCCGCAGTGATCTAGATGAGCGTGACTTATAACCACGGCGTCTAGGGCGTCTATGTCAAACTGGGGTGTATCCAATCTTGGAAAGGCTCTCAGGGAACTCATAGACCCTGGGTTGATGCCGCAGTCCATTAGCACGTTGCTTTCTCGTGTTTGAATCAGAATCGCTGATCTTCCTACCTGCTGGAAGCCGCCCAAAGCGGTGAGGCGGACATCTCCTGCTTCGTAGACTGTGGGTCTGAAAATTCGTTCGCCAATGGAACGCAGTATTCTTTCG
>CAZJLG010000337.1:0-1704 GCA_964546665.1 uncultured Candidatus Bathyarchaeia archaeon | reverse complement strand
GCCCGCGACCAACAGCTTACGAGACTGCCGCTCTACCGAGCTGAGCCACCGAGGCGCTTCCAGTGAATTGAGTCCATAACATATTTTTAAGATATTCGGGAGCAAACAAGCCTCTGAGCAGATTCTTGAAACAAATTAGGGGGCTGCAGGTTATTTGCCGTTTAGGCAGATAGCTGCAGCGGCTGTGAAGTTTAGGTTCAGTCTATCGGAGCTATTTTTTCCTCATTATCTTCACAAAAGAGAGGATAATCACTGCAACTGCGATAACAATTATTACTGCCAGAATCCATGTTGGGAAAGGCTCTGACTCGGTAGTGCCTGAGCCCGTGGCTATTGTGAAGTAGACTGTTTCAGAAGCCGCCGATTCTCCATCAGTATCGGTGGCATAGACGGTTATGCTATGCAAGCCATTAGACAGGCTAGACAAGGTTGTTTCGTCAGTAATTGTGACGTTTGTTTTTCCGTCAAGACTGTAGCCAATCCATGAGGCTGTTTTGCTCACCTCGAAGGTTAACGTAACAGAGCTTGCTGTGTATGTCTGGTTTAGTGGCGAAGCAACAGAAACGGCAAGAGCGCTTCCAAAAGGCAGAAGAGGATACTTGTCTTTATTGTTCAAATCAATAACGTAAGGGCTATCGCCTATTTGGTCGCTGCCAGCCTCGTCTTGATTGAGACCGCTTTTCACGTCAACTCCGATGTAGTCGCTCCAATAATTGCCAACGCCCCCTCCGGAAGTGGTTACAAACCAAGTGTTTACTGAGGGAGTCACGTCGACGTAATCGTAGCTAGCGTCATAGACCTGTACGCTGTTGTCGAAGAAGTTACCCCTAATCAAGTTATATGACGATGCACTGAAGCCAATGCCATAGCTGTCATTATCTGTTATATTGTTCTCGCTGATAGTGTTCTGTGAAGAGTTGAAAAGAAAAATTCCACCATGATTGTATTTTATAGTGTTTGAAAATATGTTGTTGAGGCTCGAGAACATGCTAAGCTGGATGCCTCTATTGTTGTCTGTTATGACGTTTTCGCCAAGCACATTGCTGGAAGAGGCAAAGAGCATAGCTCCAACGTAATTGTCGGTTATTTCGCATTGTGCTATTGTTGTGCCTGTTGTGGACGCCAGTAATATGCCCTGCACATTTCTGGTCAAGGTTATGCCGTAAACTGTTATGTTGTTGCAGCTTACAAGTGCAAGATAGCCTACATCTGGAAACGTATCAGGGGTTATGAGCAGATTGTCTTGGTCTACAAGGTAGTAGACTTTTTTGTCGTCGCCGATTGTGTTCGAATCATCCATGTCGTTAATGAAATGTGAAAGCTCACTGCCATAAACTGAGATGTCGTGAGTGTTATCTAGATGGTTATTTCTAAACAAGTTGCTTGAACAGTTCACCAAATTAAAGCCAATTTCGTTGCCTATTATGCTGTTGCCGGTAATGTTGTTGTTTGAGCCATATACACTGATGCCGTTACCGTTGTTTGATATGGTGCACCCGACAACCGTGTTGTAGGACCCTACAAGGTAGACACCATCAAAGAAGATGCCAGTCAGTTGTACATTCTCGATTGTCACGTCACTTACGGAAAGGTATATTCCTACGTCTCCTCCCCCTCCAAGAGCAAAACCTGCGCCATCAATTGTAATGCCGCTACGCTGAACTACAAAGGCGGAAACATCAAGATCACCCGTGAAAGTGTACA
>CAZJLG010000336.1:1468-1712 GCA_964546665.1 uncultured Candidatus Bathyarchaeia archaeon | reverse complement strand
CAATACAAAAAAACATCATGAACAAGCAACGAAGAGTCATTATCCATGTTCGCATTTAACCAGTCGTAGGCTTTGATAGTAGCTTCGGTGTCTCGAATCGGAACCGAACTACTCTGCATTGTTGAAGGAACATATCGGAAAGTAGCTTCTACTCCAATAATTCCGTACTTACCATCTATCAAAGGCCATGTCATAAAGAGGCAACCAACAATAATCGACAATACGGATAATCCAAGTCCCACTT
>CAZJLG010000336.1:0-1458 GCA_964546665.1 uncultured Candidatus Bathyarchaeia archaeon | reverse complement strand
TTGTGATTTTTAACCAGCCAAAAAATCTTGAAAGGGACAAAACTTCGCCACACTTGGTCACCTTCCACAATCCTTCGACTGCAAAGAAGGTGAAGGGAAAGACAAGCATTAGCATCCACCTATTCCACAATAGCAAACCAGAGAAGGGAAAGATTAGACAACTGAAAGAGCCGATCAAGAGAAGGACAGCCCAAGAACCAAGAACTCTATCATTGAAACGTCCAACCGCAATTAGAGGCAGTAACACTACATAGAGGAGGAGGAATAGAGAGAACACCTGAGAGAACAAATCAAAATATGACGCATAATGTTCAACAGGAGTAGATACATTCAGATAATTGGTCAGGAAGAACAATCCGCCCGGATTAGCCAAAACACTATCACCTACCTTCAGTATGTTTGTTTCCACGTTGACGGGCGAAGGAAAAATCCGAAAAACTCCAATCAAAAAAACTGTTAAAGCAGGTATTACAGCAACTAAGAGTCGATAGGGAATCACCTCTTTCCTGAAGAGGCTTATAATCATTAAGCCTAGAACCATAGCAAACAGGCTAACTGCAGCCAATTCGTGTCCCCAAACAACCAATAAAGAGAGCCCAGATAACAGTGTAACTTCTTTCCAGTTAAGATTGGCTTTCAATAAAGGTATAGTGAACAGGAGTAGCATTAGACCAAGGATGTTTCGGTAAAAGTGCCAGCTGATTCCTAAAGCGGCAAGCTGAAAGGCGAAGAAGCCAGACGCTAAGAGACTCTTCGTGACACTCCAATTTAGTTTCTTCCAGGCAACATAGTATATTCCAGCCGCTGTTCCACCATACAGTAAGGGAGCAACAATCTTGAGCAATATGAAAGGCTCTAGCCTAGTTAAATTGCCCAAGGTCACCAGAATTCCATAAATCAGCCATGTGGAGAATATGCCACTCCAATGATTGAACACCATCCCATCATTAATTCTGTAAGCGTAGTAGATGGTGTCCCAGCCAATAGGGTAAGGATAGGACAGAATCTCTGGAATAAGCCGTACAGCAAAACCCAAAATAAAAGCGATCAGAAAACCTTTCCGGAAATCCAGATTGCCTAAATTCAAATGCATATTATGGTTCAACATTCAAGTTAATTGCTATATCTAAGTGCATCCAGAAGACAGAAGATGGTTCACAGTCAAATATTGAATAAATCCATGGTCGTTAGACCAATATCTCGCGGACTTGTTTCCCCAAAGTCGGGCAATACAAGACAGTTTCTCCGCAAGATTTCGCCCTTTTGTTCGCATGAGGCGAAATATTTTGCTTTCCATGGCTTCACACAGTTTACTGATTAGTCGGGAAACAAGTTTGGCTAAAAGAAAGCTGCGTACCCGCTCGACAACTCTGATCGTCAAATCTAGAAGCTTACGCTCACTTTGCTTCAAATCCCTGAACCAGCAGCCTCTACGTAATGCCTTCAGCTTCAGCTTAG
>CAZJLG010000335.1:0-1717 GCA_964546665.1 uncultured Candidatus Bathyarchaeia archaeon | reverse complement strand
CCCGAAGCACCGTGACACCGAGGCAACTCTAGTAAAAAAACCGCACGTATTAACGTCGTCGTTAAGTTATGCTATATATTTTGGATTAACAATTCTGAAATAGGTTCTTTGAAAATACTTTTTCTCATGAACAGCAAAATAGACAAAAAAGACATCTATCTTCTTTTGGTTATCGTAATTGGCAGCGTAATTGGAGCGTCTGCCTTCACCTACTATATGCTGAATCCATTGGTCATTGACAGCGTTCACACAAAGGAACTAACCGTCACACAAATGGAGTTCACAACCTTAAGTGACACTAATATTATTATTCTCTACGCTAGAAACACAGGAAAGTTTTCAGCAACAGTTACATTTGCCACTGTAAAAATAAACGGTGACACACAAAACAAAATCACAGGAGACTCCATTCACAGTCTAACTATTGAACCAGGTGATTCAGGCACAATTATAATAGAATACGATTGGACAACTGGAAACAAATACACCGTAAACTTGTTCACTTCTGACGGAACATTAGTAGGCTACTACACAGACACAGCTTAAACACAAAACAATAAGACGAGGCTTTCAACGCTCTAGAAAAAGAGTAGCAAACTCAAATACATTACAGAATTCCAAGACCAAGGCATCAAAATCTTTCGAAAACGCAAGTAACAACATTCACGATTGTCGTGCGTGTACTTGTGGCGTCGGGAGTGGGATTCGAACCCACGCGGGCCAATGGCCCACAGGCTTTCAAGGCCTGCGCGTTATCCGCTCTGCCATCCCGACACTAAACTGATTCATGAACTGTGGCAGTGTATAAGCTTTATCGCAAAACCGCGGCTACAAAAAAAGAAGAAGTGAAAGAAAGTGCGCGGGCTTAGAGTTCTGGGTCTGAGAGCGGAACCAGTCCCACCAGCAGCTTCGAGAACGTGTCCATGTGCTCTTCTTCTTCGCCGAGAATCTGCTCAAAGAGCCTTCGGGTTGTGCTGTCGCCTTCCTCGGCTGCAACCTTTATGGTCTGCTTGTAGAGGAGGATGGCTTCTTCCTCCGCCTTCTCGTCCAGCTCAAGCATCTCTGTCAGGTCTCCGCCCACAAAAACGGGATCAGGCTTCACCGTCGGAATTCCGTTAAGATACGCCAACCTTTCAGCAATCGCCTCAGCATGCTTCATCTCGGTGACTGCAATCTCCTTGAAGATGTCCTCAACCACTGCACCCTTGATGCCCGTCACCGTAACATGCTGCCACATATACTGGATAGACACCTGCAACTCACGCGCTATTCCCTTATTCATCAATTCAAGCAACTTTTTTGATGCCACAAAAACACTTCCACAAACTACTACACTAAAACACGATTTTAACTTTTCTAAGCTTTAACCGCTAAATGTCCAATATGAACCTGACCGTCACCGACTCTGGCTCCTTCAGGATCTCCATCTGATGATACGTCGCAGCCTTTACCCCCACCTTCGACGGATGCCGCTCCGGATCATACTTCTCTCCCCACGCCCTCGCATGCAAGCTGAAACCCAAAGAAGTTGCTTCAATCTTCGAAACCTCAAAACGGGAATAAAGCATGCCCTTCAACTCAAACTCCAGCAGCAGCTCCTCAAGCCAACTATACAACAGAGCCTGCTCATCCGGCGCCTCCACCACAAAAGCCTCCTCATCCTCTGCCCTAACCTTCTCCAAATCAGTCATAACATCAGTCATCGCAGCAGCCGCAC
>CAZJLG010000334.1:0-1721 GCA_964546665.1 uncultured Candidatus Bathyarchaeia archaeon | reverse complement strand
CTGCGTCCTTTACACCCTTAATTTTCAGCAGTTCATCCACTTTTGATGCATCTTTGGCTTTCATTCGAACCTCAAGCATCAGTTCCACCCCAACAGAGGTTACTGTCCGAGATCGGAGTTTGTTGTTTTCTGGAAGGGCTTCTTGGACAGCTGCTTCGGCGTCAGTTTCATAGTGGACCACCAGCAGATATGGGTCGTTGCTCCGCAAGTTTGCTCGGCTTAACACGAACAAAAATAACCCAATTACCGGGGAACCCACTATGGCTATCATGTATAAACCTGCGCCACTGATGATGCCAACTGCTACTGCCCAGAATGTGAACACGATGTCGGCGGGGTCTTTGATCGCTGTTCGGAAGCGCACTATGCTTAGGGCGCCTACCATTCCCAGGGAGAGAGCAATGTTGGAACTGATTGGTAAGGTGACGAGTGTTACCACAAGCGAGGTGAGCACAAGCCCAACGTTGAAGTTTCTGGTGTAGATTACTCCTTTGAAGCATTTGCGGTACATGTAGAAGATGAAGAGAGACACAATGAAGGCGACGACTAGGCTCGTCAAAACGCGATCGACTGTGAGTAACTGATACGCATTGGGTGGATTCAGGAAGTCAGACAGTATTTCGTTCAGATTCATGAGACCATCCAAACGGTGCTTTCTATAGCTCTATTTATTAAAGGTTTTTCATAATTAGATTATATTCCAGTTAGAGCTTTTCACATAAAATCTGTATTCTAAAAAGAATGAATACAGTTTCACCGTTTTTCCTCTATTCCGCTGATGAGCTCATGAAGGTCCCTGCCCACATACTCACCAACGTAGCCGCCCTCTAGCACACCAAAAACTGGCTTCCCCAAGGCTCCAACCCTTCGCCCAATCTCTCTGTAACCATCATAAGTCAAACCCACAGAAGCCAAATCTCCTTGGTGGGCATCAAAACCCGCTGAAATAGCAACAACCTCAATGTTTGCCAAGTCTACCTGACTCAAGGCTTCCTCCAAAGTCTGCAGATACAAAGAGTTCCCAGTTGAGTAGGACAGAGGAAAATTCAGGCAGTTCCCTTCTGACTTGAAACCTGTTCCAGGATAGGTTGGGTATAGATGCAACGAAACGAAGGTGACTTTTGGGTCTCCCTGAAAAATCTCTTGGGTGCCGTTTCCATGATGTCCGTCAATGTCCAGAATCAAGGTTGGTTTTCCCAGCTTTTTTACGGCAATAGCGATGTTGTTGAAGTAGCAGAAGCCCAAGGTTGAGGCTCCCATGGCTCTGCCGTTTCTGCCTGCGTGGTGACCTGGAGGTCTCATGAAGGAAAAACCGTTTACTTGAGAAGCCTGTAATGCTGAGCCAGCGGAGAGCAGGGCGTATTCATAGATGTTTTCAGGCGCGGGTGTATCTCCATCAAAATAGCTTCCAGCCTTCGCGTTCTTTATCCAGTCAACATATTCTTTGCTGTGAACAGCTAACAGGTCTTGCTGTGAAGCAGGTTTCGGCTCCAGAAACTCGTAATGTCCCCTGAGAAATTCGAGGGCTTTTCTGACTCGTTCCGGTCGCTCTATGTGCCCCGGCCAATTATACTCTAGGCATTTCTCCGAGAACAGTATCTCCAGTTCTGTTGCCTCCCTCTCGAAAAGCGGTTGTCAGAACTGCAGTTTCAGACTGCAAGCTTCGCCAATTCTTCGCATCTAGAATTGACGGCTTCGTAGAGCGCTTTTCTGAGGTTCTC
>CAZJLG010000333.1:0-1722 GCA_964546665.1 uncultured Candidatus Bathyarchaeia archaeon | reverse complement strand
CCCGAATAGTAGAGAGCGCCAAAGGGTTCTACGAAACTAGTTCGGGTTGTAGCGGCAGCAACGCCTCTAAGGCCTCGAATCACTGCTTTTTCATGTTCTTCAGTCATAGGTATCAGCTAAATTCTCTGTAATCCTTCTGCAAAATCTTCTGTTCACCCAAAATAAGTTTTCGCTTACCAGTTCAAACGCCGAATTAAATGCATGTTTGGTAGCATGTAATATATGTGCGAACCGTTAAAAGGGTACTGATTTCCAGAAGCAAAGGAAAAATACAGAGTGAACATAAACGGAGATGACTAGATGCATATTAAAACAGTCGCAGCCATTCTTGCCTGGCTTGTAGTAGCGTTACTTCTCCTGAACAGAATCTTCAACTCAGAATGGGTATTGCCAATAGCGATTGCTTTAACGATTGTTGCAGTTCTTATTTATTTTAGTCCTCGTCTAAGAAAAGGAAAAAAATCGGCAGATAAGGAGGAGAAGCCGCCTTCATCTGACCAAATTACGGAACATTGAGGCTCTTAATAGATTAAGGCTGGAATGCTCTTTTCGTCAGTTATCTGCAGAGCGATGTTAACTTCGTTGAAGTATTTGATTACGGTTCTTCCTTTTTCCGTGATTATGTAGCTAGTTTTTGTTTTGTTTCTCTTCTTAACTGTAACCTGTTCTTCGATGAGGTTCTGTTTGATCAGAAAATCCAAGTTTTCTTTTAGTACACTGCAGTTTACGTTGGCCTTGTACATTACATGAGTTAGCTTCAAGGGTCCATTCTGAGCCAAAACTTTGAGGATGTCGATGTACATCTCCATTTTTGATCTTCGCATTTTTTTAACCTCTAATATAGCCTGCTTAAACGTAAAGGAGCGGGTGTTTCATGTTTTTCAATGTCCAAAAAATCATGTTCCTCCTTATGCAGGTAAGCACCCTGTTACGGCAGTTGTGCCTAAAAGGTTTGTTAAGTCGCTAAGATACACCAACATATTATGCTCAACACTCCCGTATTGGATTTCTCCGAAAAACAGAGGCGTTGATTCAGGAAACTCTTTTGCCAAAAAAAGCAGATATTAACATAAAAACGGCAAAACATGTAGAATTTCGACGCTAACACCCAACAATTTTAGACACAGAAAAACACAACAATCTACTACAAAGCCACAAATGAACCGTATTTCAGGTTATTGCCGACGGAACGAACAGATTACATGCATTGGCTCGTTAATTAGCCCAGAAAGCAAACTTGAAGCGTTTTTTGGGACATTTACTAAAACTGCTGTTGCTGGTTCTGCAGATTTTTTTGCTACGAGAGGACAAAGAAACAAAGGCTGCCATCGAATCTATGGAAGCAGATGTTATTCAACTGTTGGCACAAAAAGGGTTTATTTGATATCTTGGCACTGTTTGTTTAAGTGAGACTCGGTTGGCAGTTCTGGCTAAAATCAAAAACGAATTCTCATTCATGAAAGGAAACATCCTCATTAACGCGGTTACATTAGCCATAGTCCTCGTTACAGCTTCCATACCCTACACATACTACCCCAAGTACATTGAGGGACTGGGAGGCACACCCTTCATCGTGGGAATAATCGGGTCTGCCTCCTACGCAACACTGGCGCTAGTCCAAATCCCCGGCGGATACCTAGCAGACAAGCACGGCAGAAGACAGCTAACCGTCGTCATGACCTTCGCAATCTCAATAACCTACTTCTTGTTCGCCGTCTCCCC
>CAZJLG010000332.1:0-1745 GCA_964546665.1 uncultured Candidatus Bathyarchaeia archaeon | reverse complement strand
AATCATAATTGTCCTGTTTTGTGTTTCTTTTGTGTGTATTCTTTGTGCAGTTTGTCCACTTTTTTCTTGCTGATGTATCCCTTGTGGGGACGAAATCCTCCCCTGAACCCTTTTGGGATATGTAGCAGTTCGTGAATCACTGTTTTCTCTTTGTCTTCTTGGCTTAGCCTGTCGTACTGCTCAGAAAGCACCTCGATAACGTAGGCGGGAGGAAGCTCAAGCGCCAGTTGCCATATCCTCCCAAATCCGTGAATCCGCGCAATTATTCTTTTAGATTTTGAGCCTTTGCTTCGGTAGCAGTGAACAGATTCAGGAACAACATAGGACAGCTCCAGCCTGTCGATTATTTCGTCAGCCAACATTTTGACGTCTGAAGCTTCATGATACTGCAAAGGCATTTTTCCACATTCCCTAAACTTAGCTGATGTCTAAGGAGAACGCTTAATATAAACTGTTTAGAATCTAGTTGCATAGCATTACACCTACTCTAGGAGATTGTCATGTCACAAAAACGAAAGGCTGTAGCTTTACCTAAGCAACCTGAAGTCAATATAGGAACCATCGGTCACGTAGACCATGGAAAAACAACGCTAGTGGAAGCCATAACAGGAGTTTGGGCGGCAAAACACAGCGAAGAACTGAGACGAGGCATAACCATAAAACTTGGCTACGCCGACGCCCCAGTGTTCAAGTGCCCAGGCTGCGAAGAAATCCAATCATACTCCACAGACCCTGAATGCCCCAAATGCGGAGCCAAAGGAGAGTTCGTCCGAGCCATCAGCTTCGTCGACGCCCCCGGACACGAAGCCCTCATGGCAACAATGCTCTCCGGAGCAACAGTCATGGACGGAGCTATGCTGATAATCGCCGCAAACGAAAAATGCCCACAGCCCCAAACACGGGAGCATCTGGCAGCCATCGAACTGGCTGGAATAACCAACATTGTAATTGTGCAGAACAAAATCGACATAGTTGACGAAAAGCGAGCCTTAGAAAGCTACAAGGAAATAGAGTCTTTCGTGAAAGGAACCGTGGCAGAAGGAAAACCCATCATTCCTGTCTCAGCCCAGCACAACGTTAACATCGACGCAGTTCTTCAAGCCCTCGAAGAGAACATTCCCACCCCCCACCGGGACCCCAACAAGCCGCCTAGAATGTTTGTTCTCCGCTCCTTCGACGTGAACAAGCCCGGCGCCTCGATTGATGAGCTGAGAGGAGGAGTTATCGGCGGCAGCATCTCGCAGGGACAATTCAATGTTGGAGACGAAATCGAGATTCGCCCAGGAATCAAAGTTGACAAACAGGGCAGAACATTCTACGAGCCCATCTTCACAGAGATTACAAGTCTAAGTGCAGGTGGAAAAAACGTTAAAGAAGCCCACAGCGGAGGCTTGGTCGGCATAGGAACGTATTTGGATCCGTCGTTGAGCAAGGCGGATGGTCTCACAGGAAATCTGGTTGGAAAACCTGATTTGCTTCCTCCAACCCGGTCTGAACTTGTCTTGGGCACTACGCTTTTGAAGCGGGCTATAGGAACCAAGGAGCTGGTGCAGGTTGATCCGATAATAAAGGGGGAACGTCTCCTTCTAGATGTTGGCACAACCATAACCCTTGGAGTTGTTGAGTCCTCGAAGAAAGATTCTGCTACTCTCAAGTTGGCTAGGCCCATCTGCGCTGAAGAGGGCGCCAGAGCAGCCATAAGCAGAAAAATAGCGAACCGGTGGCGTCTCATAGGATACGGAATA
>CAZJLG010000331.1:0-1768 GCA_964546665.1 uncultured Candidatus Bathyarchaeia archaeon | reverse complement strand
GTCGGAAGCGATTTTGCCGAGGACAAGCTCTTGAACGAACTGGTCAAAGGTTAGCGCTGATGCCTTTTCTTTAACGATCTTCTGCATTATGGTTCGTATCTCATGTTCTTGCGATGTTTTTATGCGTGACAGAGTGAAAACAGAAACCGCCAACGTTATTCCATAAGCGTCTTTGGTGGACAGATTGAAGATTCCATCTACCCGCGTTGTTCTTCTTCTAACCAGACTCCTCAGATAATCGCGGGAGTACTCGTGGCCTTTGAAGATTGTGCGGGCTGTTTTGCCGTCAACATCCTCTATTCTGAAATACATTTTGAGATACTGATGCGCAAAGTCGTTGGTGATGTCATAGAGAGTTCCATCTACGATTCTTCCAACAAGCTTGTTAGGATCATCTGAAGGTACGGTTCCCAACTCAACTCCGCCGAAGTATGGCGGAGAGACTACCTTGTACCATTTTTTGTCTCGCCACTTGTCTTTAGTGCGTCCTTTTCTCTTTGACACCCGAGTCCCTCATTGTGAGTGGAAAAGATTTGGCGGGGAAGTATTAAAGTCTTCGGCTTTTTGATTCATTCAAGCCTTTCAATATTGCCCATTAATGGTCTTAAAGCTTCAGGAATTAGGACAGAACCATCCTTCTGTTGGTGCTGTTCTAGTATGGCAATCAAGGTTCTGCTGGTGGCAAGGGCAGTGTTGTTTAGGGTGTGAACAAAGCCCACTGGAGACTGGCCCGCCTTTTTTCTGTATTTTATGTTCAATCTTCTTGCTTGGTAGTCTGTGCAGTTGCTGTTTGAGCCTGCTTCCCTGTAGGTGTTGTCTGCCATCCAGACTTCTATGTCATATTTTTTGGCTGCAATGATTCCAATGTCTCCTGTGCACACGTTTACGACCCTGTAGTGTAGCCCTAGGCCTTTGTAGAGGTCTTCACTGTTTTTTTGGAGCTCCTCATGAAACTTCCACGAGTCGTCGGGGTGACAGAAGATGAATTGCTCGATTTTGTTGAATTGATGCACCCTGAACAGCCCCTTCGTGTATTTGCCGTGGGCGCCCACCTCTTTTCTGAAGCAGGGGCTGACTCCCACATACTTCACAGGCAACTCTTCTTCTATTATGACTTCGTCCATGTAGGATGCTGCCATGGGATGCTCGCTTGTGGCTATAAGGTAAAGGTCATCGTTTTCTATCTTGTACAGTTGGTCTCCGAAGAATTCGAGGTCTGTGACTCCCAGATAGGGTTTCCTGTGCATCATCAGAGGCGGCTCAATGAGGGTGTAGCCTCTGCTTCTGAGTAGGTCTATGGTGTAGGTCATAAGGGCGTAGTCTAGTCGAGCCAAATCGCCTTTCAGGTAGTAGAAGCCGTGACCAGCAATTTTGGCTGCGCGCTCAAAATCTATCAGACCAAGGTCTGAGGCGATTTCTACGTGGCTTTTGGGCGTAAAATCAAATTTTGGGGGTTTGCCTACAAGCCGTTCAACAACATTATCGTGTTCGTCTTTGCCGAAGGGAACAGTTTTATGTAGAATGTTAGGAAGCTTCATCAGCAGCTGATCAGCTTTTTCTCTGTATTCCTCAACTTCAGTTTCTAGACTTTTTATCTGCTGTGGAATGTTTTTTGCTTCTTGAATCTGTTTGCTGGCGTCTTTTCCTTGTTTTTTCAGGTTTGCTACTTCTGTGGTTATCAGTTTACGTTTGTGTCGGAGCTCGTTTGCTTCTGCCAGCAGCTTTCTCCACCGCAGGTCATATTCGATGAGGCTGTTGAGCATCTCAA
>CAZJLG010000330.1:0-1774 GCA_964546665.1 uncultured Candidatus Bathyarchaeia archaeon | reverse complement strand
AGAAAAGAAGCTCTATGACAGGACTGAAGACTTTGTGACCTATGTCAAAACCGACCAATTCGACTACGAAACCGTGGTTAAGATTCAGCACAGGTTCCACTCAACTTTCAACAGGTCACCCAAGAGGATACTGCGAAAAATCAGAAAAGATGGATTCCTTACCACCATAAAAGACGGCTACAAGTATATGACACACTAACAAACCAATTCAGCTTATTTGGTCATTCCAAAAATAGATGGTCGAGTATTTTTCTTCAAAACCAAAACGGGGGTCATTGTAGATTATATCCAGTTTCAGGTCATATCTTCTGAGGAGTTTGTTCATGTTTTCCCAAATCAAAGGAGACTTGCTGTCCGGACCCCATTGCGGGAACCATATGTTGTCGTTTAGGCTTCGCATGCCCCAGCCGTAGTCCTTGGGGAGAACAAAGGCTGCTTCCGCTTCCACGGTTTCAAGAGAATCGGTCATGTTCCAGAAGGTTTCCATGGCATCAAAGTGTTCTTCAGTTAGGATGCCGTACGGATTGGTTTGATTGTAGGGAAAATCGAATACAACCAAGTATTTGGTTCCTCCTCGGTAAGCTTTTTTCAGGTCTTCCAGAAGCTGTGCTGCATTCTCTATGTAGGGCGGATGCTGATATGTCCAAGTGACTATAGTTCCCCATTCTTTGTTTTGCATGTTTGCGGCTCCTCTGCCAAGCGCTATTTGCTGGGGTCTACTGTTGTTCCATCCAAACTCAACGAAGATTGTGTCATAACCTGCCACATAATCAAACCAATACAGCACAAAATCAGAAGTAAACACAGAGATGCCTCGGTCTTTAAGGTCTTTCATGCTCCAAGTAGAAGAGATGCTGGTGACAAAAAATTCGGCTGCTTCGCTATAATCGGAGATGTTTTTGGGTATCATTCCCTCATCCCATTGTCCTAAGCCAAGTTGCCTTCCGCCAGGCTCATCATAGAGGTAAACACCCAAGAAGCGGTTTCCCCATCTTTCCTCTGCAGTGTCAAGCCATGTAAGATGCCACGGATATCCGCTATGTGAAATGAAGTCAAAAAAAACCATAAAATTCAGGTTGGCATCAACAGCATAGTCACAGATTTCGTTGAGTGCAGTTTCATTAATTGCGATTTCCCAAGAGTTTATGAGAAAAAGGTTGGTGTATCCTTTCACTTTGTCAATGAGCATTTTTGCTTGGCTGGTTGTGTTTCCGCCAAAAGAGACCCCGAAAAAGAAGTCTTCCTCAGAAACCTCATTTGTGGAGGTGTAGTCATTATAGACTATGAATGAACAAAAAATGGCGGTCAACAAAATGATGATTAAAATCAGCCAAGTTAGTTTCATTTGGTCTCCATTTAGGGTATGCAAACCAGAATAAAGATTTTTGCTGAACTTTTTAACCCAAAACCCTTTTTGCGCAATCAGCATAACTGAACTTGAACTGAGGACAAACCCAATGGATAAGTTGCAATTCCTGTGTGTCTTGTTGCTGACTCTGTTTGTGTTATCAGTGACTGTTCCAAGCATTAGTTTAGCAGAAGCAGACAGAACAATCTACATCAGGGCTGACGGAACAGTAGATGGAACAAACAAAATTTTGCGAGAAGGAAACGTCTACACCTTCACTGACAATATTTCTGATGCTATTGTCGTAGAAAAAGATGATGTTGTAGTTGATGGAGCCGGATACAGTATTCAAAGAACAGCGGGAATTGGAGCAGGAATAAATCTGATGGAAAGAACAAATGTAACAGCTAAGAACATAGAAATCAG
>CAZJLG010000329.1:0-1776 GCA_964546665.1 uncultured Candidatus Bathyarchaeia archaeon | reverse complement strand
AGCGAACTCATGATGTAGTAGAAGAAGTTTGTGCTGCCGATTATTTTTCCTCGTTTATCGCGAGCCACAAAATCTACCATCATGGCTTGGTATGCCGTGTTTCCTAGAATCAACGAAACGCCCAAAACGAGGAAGCTTATGGACGTGACTATTATGTTTCCGTAGACGAATCCGAGCAATCCGGGGATGAAGAGGAACCAAGCTACTGTTAAGGGCTTTTTCCTTCCAAATTTGTCGATGATTTTGCCGCAAGGCAAAGCCGAGAGCATATTCACAACAGAAAACCAAGCCATCAAAGCTGCCCACTCAAACTCTGCAATACCGACTACCTCGGTTGCGTAGAAAATCAGATAAGCTGTGCTCATGAACCATGCGAAGTGGTAGATGGCAAAACTTGCGAAAAGGAACAGCATCGAATGCGACTCTGTTTTAAGCGCCCTTATGCTTTCGGTTATTGATTTGGGAAAATTCTTTAGGGCATCAGTTAACGGGTTTTCTGTAACAGTTTTTTTTAACGTTTCTTTGAATCTTGTCCTTAAAATGGCAACTACAATGAATGCCACAGTGACGACCAGATAAGCGATTCGCATTCCCTGAATTAATCCAAACTGAACCGCCAAGATGCCTGCAATAATTGGTGAAGGAACTGAAATGTAATGAAGGAAGTTGATGATGGAGTAACCTAGACCCCTCTTCTCTGGAGGAGTCGAATCAGCCACAAGCGCCTGAAGGGCTGGCTGGTACACAAGAAACAGGTTCTGTAGTATAGAGGCCATCATGAAAATCTGCCAATTGGGGGAAATGGCGAACAAGAAGTAGGTTATCGAGATTGCGAAGGTCATGATGACTGTTAGCTGTCTTCTTCCATGCTTGTCTGCTAGGTATCCGCCGGGGATTTGGACTAGTGCCAGAGTTGCGTAGGCGGCAGAGCCGATTATTCCCACAATGAAGGGGGTGCCTCCCAATCCCTCGATATACTTTGGGTAGTATGTGTGAGGTATGGAAGCTGTAACAAGGACTATGGCTAATGTGACCGTGTTGATGAGGATGTTGCCTTTCATAAATGAGAATTCGTTTTTGATTTTAGCCAGAACTGCCAACCTGTTTTCACTTACAAAAACAGTGCCAAAATATCAAATAAAAAATTTTGTACAACAGTTGACTGAACTCTAATTCCAAGTTTCGGCGGCGGGATTTGTTTCTTTGTCATCTCATAGCAAAAAATCTGCAGAACCTGCAATGGCAATTGTAGTAATTGTCCCAAAAAAGGCTTTAAATAAACTTTCTGCGCTAATTAACAAGCCAATACCTGTAATCGCTTCGTTCCGTCGGCGATAGCCTGAAACGCCATTCATTTGTGGCTTTGTAGTCAATTGTTGTGTTTTTCTTTGCCCAAAATTATTGGGTGTTAGTGTCGAAATTGTACATGTTTTGCCGTTTTTGTGTCAATATCTGCTTTTTTGGCAAAAAAGTTTCTTGAATCAATGTCTCTGTTTTTCAGGAAAAGACGTTAGGATACTGCTGAACATAATAGGTTCGTATATCTTAGGGACTTAACAAACTTTTTAGGTGAAACTGCTGTAACTAGCTGTCTACCTGCATAAAGGAGGAACATGATTTTTGGACGTTGAAAAACATGAAACACTCGCTCCTTTTAGTCTTAGCAGGTTATGTTAGAGGTTGAAAAAATGAGAAGATCAAAAATGGAAATGTACATCGACATCCTCAAGGTTTTGGCTCAACATGGACCCTTGAAGCTAACTCACGTAATGTACA
>CAZJLG010000328.1:0-1799 GCA_964546665.1 uncultured Candidatus Bathyarchaeia archaeon | reverse complement strand
TATAGTCAGAACCAAATAACAGCCTAGCCACCATATTAGCCTCCTAATAGAGGTACATTGTTGAAAACAGTATTTTTTCAGAAAAACAGCAGCATCAGAATAGCTTAAAATATTCTCATTCAGCATATTTTGTTGTCCACCTTTGACGTTAAAGAGGAAAAGCGATGTCTAAAAAGGAACAGACTAAATGTCAATGCTGCGGATGCGAAATTCCTGTTGAAGAAAGTTACATGCTGGAGAATCTGACGCTCTGCGATGACTGCTACCTAGAGAGAAGCCACCGCATCAAAGCCTGCAACCCGTTGGCGACTTACTCAGCTAAACGTTTTCAGGAGTCAGATGGACTGGAAGCAACAGAAAGACTGAACGACATGCAGAAAGCAATCTACACGTTGATAAAGTCTAGAGGCAAAGCTACCCTCCAAGAAATTTCCAGCCACTTTGGTCTTTCTCAGGCAGAAACTGAAAACCAGATAGCCATCCTGAGGCATCTTGAACTGACTAAAGGAAAAAAGGAAGAGGACACGGTCTACATAGTTCCCTTCTAGCCAGCCTACAGCTTTGTAAGCAAAGAAAGAGGAAAGGCTAACAGCGAAGGATAGAGTTTAAGGCTGAGAATGTGAAATAGTTAGAAAGGAAAAGCGTAATCGATCCAGTTGAGAAAAAAGGGGTGTTGATGTTGTCGGGAAAAGTTAACAAAATCTTTGAGAAGGCTAAAGCTGAAGGAAGAAACTTTCTGCTTGAGTATGAAGCAAAAACGGTTTGTAAAGAGTACGGAATACCAATCACAGAACTGAAGATAGCAAAAACTGCAGAAGAAGCAGCAAAGTTCTCCGAGGAAATCGGGTACCCAACAGTCCTCAAGATAATTTCGCCTGATGTAATCCACAAATTTGACGTGGGCGGAGTAATCCTAAACGTCAACAGTTGCGAAGACGCAAAAAACGCATACAACAAAATCGTGGAAAACGTAAAAAAACATAAACCCGACGCAAAAATTGACGGCATCCTAGTACAGGAGATGGCTCCCTCCGCAACAGAAGTCATAGTGGGCGCAATCAAAGACGCCCAGTTTGGACCAACTTTGATGTTTGGACTCGGCGGAACCTTCGTGGAAATCATGAAAGACGTGTCATTCAGAATCGCCCCCATCAAAGAAGACGACGCCAGACAGATGATTTCAGAAGTGAAGGCTTATCCCATCCTCCTGGGCTACCGCGGTCAAGCGCCCCGAGACCTAGACGCAATAGTGAAGATTATACTGGACACTTCAAGGCTGGTTATGGAGCACCAGAACATCAAAGAACTAGACCTGAATCCGGTGATAGTCTACGAGAAGGGAGCAAAAACGGTTGACGCCAGAATCATACTGGAATAAACCTCTTATTTTAGAAAAAACATCATTTCCAGACTCGTCAAAAGATGCAGTAAACACAGAAGAGCCTTGACGAAGATACCACTGTATAGGACGTGAAAGAAAATATCTGACTCCCATGAACACAAAATCGAAGCCCTAAACCAAGAATTAACTCCGCTCCAAGAAGAACGAAACAACCTGAACACTGAAGCAAAAAAGTTGGCTAAAAAAAGAGACGCCATCCACGAAAAAACCAGAAACCTGCGAAAAGAAGCAAACAGCATCAAAGAAAAAAGAGACGCCTTAAACGAGAAAGTTCAAGAACTGAAAAACCTGCGCCTCCAGATAACGGCTAAGCGCAAAGAGAAACTTGACAAGATGTCGGAGTTAAAAGAGAAAATCAGGGTGCTGAACGAAAAGAGGCCTGAAGGAGACCTGCGGC
>CAZJLG010000327.1:0-1823 GCA_964546665.1 uncultured Candidatus Bathyarchaeia archaeon | reverse complement strand
CCTGTTGATGTGATGACCTTTATTGCCCGAAGGGAGTCGGGTTTGGCTCCGAACAGGGTTTTTGGCATGGGGAACATTCTGGACACTCTGCGGTTTCGTTCTTATATTGCCCAAGAACTTGACGTTTCTAGAGAAGACGTGAACGGCTTGGTCATAGGTGAGCATGGAGAATCTATGGTACCTCTTGTTGAGTATGCTTCTGTTTCAGGAATACCCATTACTACTCTTCTTTCGAAAAGTCAGATTTTGAAGATTGTTGAAAAGACACGAACGTCAGGTGCTGATGTGATAAAGCTGAAGGGAGCCACCACCTACGCTCCAGGAGCCGTTATTGCTATGATGGCGGACGCTGTCCTGAAGGGACGAAACCGTGTGATGAGTGTTTCAACCTGTCCAGAGGGAGAATACAGTTGCTCCGCAGTTTCTATTGGCGTTCCAGTTGTTCTAGGGAGAAATGGCGTAGAACGGATTATCCCCCTCGCTTTGTCAGATGAATCCAGAGCACGTTTTGAAGAATCTGTTGAAAAAGTAAAGAAAGCTATTGCATCACTAAAGCTCTGATTGACAGTTATGAAACCGTTATTTTTCTTTATATGGCATGCTGATGTGAACTTTTTACACCAAACTTGTGCTGTGCATGAATTTTCAGGAAAAAAGTTTGTTTTCAACAATCTTCTATTATTAGTCTCCTAATATGGGTAACAGAAGTGTGAAACCTGTTGACATACGGCAAAGGTGGCACAAGGGGTTATGTTTTGTCAGCGCATCATGAGGTATCTTGTGTTTTGGAGCTGTTTTTTTGATGTATTTCGATTTCGGATATAGTTCTATGGCAAAAATAAGGGTTATATTAAGTCGTCATATACGTTATATTTGTGGCGTAATGGCATGAAATGGATAAAAAAGATATCTGGCAACTTGAAACAAAGCACCAGTAGGAACCAGTTTGAAGACCTGATACAGCAAGCTTGTCAATATAAAATGTTTGAACTTGACCTCTAGTGGCGCAAGCTTTTAGGTGCGCTGCTGTTCTCCCGGTATATGAGGTTCGGAGAAGCGTCTACGGCATTATACGACTCTTATTTTGTAGTTTGCGCTTCTTGTTGGTTTGCAGTTTCCTTTTCCACTGAATTTTGAATAAAGTTCTACTGAGTCATCCCACCAGTCTGCTTGGTAGGACTTCCAAGGTATGTTGAAGCTTCCGTCTTTGGCGGTTACGCCAGAGGCTAAGGTTTTGTCGCTCATGAAGGACCTGTCGTGTTCTATAATGTCGATTGTGGCTTTTTCTATGCCTTCACCTGTTTTGCTGTTAATCAGCCACCCTTCAAAAGTAACCATTGTTCCGGACTCTACAACGTTTGGGGGAGCAAGCATCGCTATTCCTGTCACTTCGATGCCGCTGCATTGTTCCGCAACAGTTTTTTCTGCAGTTTGAGTGACAGTTAAATCCTCTATTTCTGCTCCACAACTCTTCTTAACTGCTTCGATTCCTTTTTTGCATCCTTCTTTGCTTTCGTAAGCTTCGCTGGAGCCAATTATTTGACCGTTAGATGCAATCAGATTGAACCGAAACTTCAAACCGGCGTCTACAAAGAGCGCATATTTTGGGTCTGTGAGTTTTTCTTCTCCAAGGGTTTTGTCGTCTATGTGTGATTGGCAGTTTTCTTGTACAGATTTTATTCCGTTTATGCAGCTGGCTTTGCTTTCGTAAGCTTGGCTTACTACTACTATCTTGTTGTTGGCGGCGCGGAGTCGAAACCTGTACTTTCCTCCAACATCCTTATAGACCTGATATTTCGCCTTCAAATCAACACCCAACAATA
>CAZJLG010000326.1:0-1827 GCA_964546665.1 uncultured Candidatus Bathyarchaeia archaeon | reverse complement strand
GGTAAGATATATGCAATTGGAGGTCAAAATGGTGATGGGGTTCTAAATGTTACTGAAGAGTATGACCCAGTCACCAATCAATGGACATCCAAAACTTCAATGCCAACAGCAAGAAGCGATTTTGGAATAGCAGTTTACCAAAACAAAATATACGTAATTGGTGGAACAAATGGCTCTGGATTAGCTGTGGGTGAGAGTCTACCCACAGGAGTAACTGAAGTTTACGACCCAATAACCGATACTTGGGAAACCAAGACGCCAATGCCAACCCCTAGGCAAGGATTGGAGGCTAATGTTGTATCTGATAAAATCTACCTTATAGGAGGAGTGAGGTATGCGGGTGAATTCGTCCATCTAGAATTTGATGAAAATGACGTTTATGACCCCGCTACGGACTCATGGACTACCAAAGCGCCTCTTCCTACTGCTGTTTGGGGGTACTCATCGGCTGTAGTAGATAACAAGATTTACTTGATAGGGGGAGGAAACATAACTTTAGATGGCATTTTTCCTGTAACTCTTAATCAGATTTACACTCCAGCAACCAACACATGGAACTTAGCAGAAGACGTCCCCAACGGTTTGTGGCATGCAGCTGCTGGTGCAACTACTGATGTCTTAGCAACAAAAAGAATCTATGTTTTAGGAGGATCATACTACGAAGCTGCTTACAATCTAACTCAAACTTATGACCCTGAAACTGATGCTTGGACTACTTGTACTCCAATGCCGACCTCTCGCTGGTCATTGGGTGTTGCTGTCATAGATGATGAACTATACGCAATCGGAGGAAAAACTGAAGGAGGCGATTTCTCGACTGTCAACGAAAAGTATACGCCATCAGGTTACATCCCAGAGTTTCCCTCATGGATTATTCTGCCCTTATTCTTGACGGCTGCATTTGTTGCCACAATCTTCAAAAAGAGGCTGTCTCAAAGCGTAAAGCAATGTACAAAGTGACCGAGAAAAACAGGTTTGAAAGACGGCTGTTAAGTTCAGAAAAGTTTTAGTTCCAACAACCTGAAAAATAGAGTCAATTGAGAGGAAAGAACATGAGTATAGAGGGTTTCATTGACTATAAGCGCCGAGAATTCTGCAACGATTTACCCTGCCCTGTGCAGGTTGAATTGAACAAGCTTCCTGAGGGTTCAGAGGAGTATGAGGAAATCAGGAAAGCGTGCAAGACAGACTGTAGGTACACTACGTACGAGTTTCATCATTGGCTTATAGAAAAAGGCTATTTAATTGTAAGACCAAAGGATGAGGGAGGAAAAAGATGATGGATTGGGGAATCCAAAACCGATTAAACAGGCTCATACAGAAAGACGGAAAAGCCCTCTTTCTGCCCATAGACCACGGATACTTTCAGGGTCCAACCAACAAACTGGAGAAACCCGGAGAAACAATAAAACCGCTGATACCATACGCAGACGCCATAATGATGACAAGAGGCGTCCTCAGAAACTGCGTAGACCCAGCAATCGAGAAGCCTATAATCTTGAGGGTTTCGGGAGGTAACAGCGTGGTGGGAGACGACCTGTCCAACGAGGAGCAGCTGACCTCCATCACAGAGATTCTCAGGCTTAACGCCAGCGCCGTGTCCATGAGCATATACGTGGGCGGCAAATATGAGCACCAGACCTTGAAGAGCTTCTCGGGGCTTGTTGACCAATGCGAAGACTATGGAATACCCACCATGGCAGTAACCGCCGTAGGCAGAGAACTAGAGAAACGTACAGCAAGATACCTGGGGCTATGTTCTAGAATAGCTGCTGAGCTGGGCGCCAGAGTAGTCAAAACATACTACTGCGAAGAAGGCTTCGACAA
>CAZJLG010000325.1:0-1862 GCA_964546665.1 uncultured Candidatus Bathyarchaeia archaeon | reverse complement strand
AGAATTGATCCGCCCAAGAATCCAGTGTACGTCTGAATGAGTATTGTCAATACGCCTAAGCCGATACCGAAGATAATTTGACCTGTACGTGTCATCGGGGTAGTTGCAGGGTCAGTTGCCATAAAGAACGCCATGAATATTGAGCTGCCAATAAACAGATGGAACAACACTCTGAGCATGATGTCTCCGCCGTAGATACCGCCCATAACTGCAGCAAACACTGCAGTAGCCACCAAGTAAGCTAACGTTATTCTCCACTTAATGTAGTTGCGTGCACCTATAAACAGGGCAATACCAACCGCCATCACGATGATACTTGAGTAGCCACCAATCCAGCCGTGATATTTCCCAAGGAGCATAACATCAAGAACCGCAGGAAGCGGATCTGCTACAGCCCCAGTGGTTACAAAATAACCAAGCGTTGCGTTATCTGAATAGCAAGACAACAGATTGGCCGCAAAGGGTACCGTATCCATAGCAGGGTATTCACCACCTGGATATTTCCATGCATACAACCCCATTGCATCAGTCACCATAGGATTCTGCAATTGTATAAGAGAATTGTGATCTGCAGGCAATAGAGCAGAATAATTGTATAACGACGACATTACGGGCATGAAAAGCAATCCCAGAACTAGAAGTTTTGCAGCTGCAGCAGGATTCACGTATTTTCTTCCAGATAAGCCTTGAATTTTCTTGAACACAATCAAGCCAACAGCAGAAATTATAGCAGGATACACGTATTCGAGTACACCAGACAAAGTAGAAATTTCTTCAGTGAACATCATTCCTGGAGGCATTCCTAGCGAGTAGGATAGACCAACGATTAGACCGAAGACTGCGGCAGACATCGTGTTTTTGGGTCCTTTGGAACCCATCACCATAGCAAGCAAGAAATCGAGGCCTACAGCGACTCCAACAGCAATTAGGCATACAACGAGGGATGATAGACCAAATATATTGTAAGATAGAAGGGCGATAAAGACCAGCGCAACTAAAGTGTACTGCATTAAAATATCTTTTGTCATTGCACCTTTTACCAATTTCATAACCTCATAGTTTCATGCGGCTAGCTTTCTTGGTACACAAATTTAAGCTTTTGGACAAGCGCCATGTGGAGAATTACAAAGCGGCATACAGACGCTAGAACATTTTTTATGGCTCATTGATGCACCACAAAGACCACAAATGGACAAGATAGCCATAAGAAGACTGATTCCAGCAAATTTGATGCTGGCAAACGGCGATCTGGAGAAGCAAAAAGAAAGACATGAGCTAGGCAATGCCAAGTTTGGATTTTGTGGCTCTAACAAAGTACCTAAGCGCTGTCCGTGTTGCTGACAAACCGTACATCCAACCTTTACCCCACATGCGAAGAATGTAGCGGGGACGCAGATAGAAATGCTGAAAAGCCTTTTCGCTGATTTCCGCCAACTCTTCCATACTCATGGTTGGCGTTTCAAAGATGGGAGTTTTGCAGTCGTATTTGTCGAAGTCAGTTATTTTTAGCCAACCCTTTTCTTTGACTTGATCGTACATGGGCGTTCCTGGGAGAGGCGTAGCTATGTTATAGAAAGCCACATTGTCAGGGCTCACTTTTTCAACAAACTTTATGGTCTGCCAAGCGCTCTCCTTGGTTTCGCCTGGGTAGCCGAGGAGCACGTTCGGAACTGGCGTTAACCCAAGCTCTCTTACCCATCCAATGGCGGTGACCGTTTGTGAAGTGGAGATTCCCTTATGCATCACATCTAGGACTTCTTGTGAACCTGACTCCACCCCAAACCACACGGAAACGCAACCGGCATCCTTCATTTTGATGAGCAGCTCCTTTGTAACCTTGTCCACTCTGGTTCCGCAGTTCC
>CAZJLG010000324.1:0-1865 GCA_964546665.1 uncultured Candidatus Bathyarchaeia archaeon | reverse complement strand
TGTTGCCAGCCATCATGATTGCTGACCCAATTAAAAAAGCTTGAGCGCCACATCCCCGAAGAAAACTAATATCTGCAGGCGCCATAATTCCGCTTTCGCTAACAACAACCTTACCTTGACTGTCAACTTTTTTCAGGATTCTCTCAGTTATCCCAATGTCAACTTTCAGCGTTCTGAGGTCACGATTATTGATTCCAACTAAATCAGCCTCGGTTTCTATGGCTGACTGGAACTCCTCTTCGTTGTGGGTTTCCAGCAGCACCTCAAGCCTTCTAGTGTGCGCCTCCGAAACCATCTCTTCAAGACCAAGTTCACAGTATCCACGTTCGAAGAGGGCTTCTATCAAGAGAACAGCGTTGGCGCCAATTCTTGAGGCTGCATCAAGCTGTATTGGACTGAGGATTATGTCTTTCATGAGGATTGGAAGCTCTACAGCTTCTCTGACTTTTGCTAGGTAACCGAGGGAGCCGCTGAAGTGCTTCGGCTCTGTCAGAATCGATATTCCTGTTGCCCCGCCCTTTTCCATTGCTGCGGCAACTTCCTGCGGGTCAAAGCTTTTTCTGATTGTTCCTCTGGAGGGCGACGCAGCTTTGACCTCCGTAATTACCGCGTTTTTCTTGCTTTCAACAATCGCCTTTCTGAGGCTAACCTGAGAGAATGTGCCCTGAGCTGAAACTTTGTAGTAGCCTTCATTGACGGTTTCTTTGGCGTCCTGTGCCAGTGTGTCGAGGAAATCAGGCATGTTCTGTCTCCAACTGTTCAAGCTTTGATAGGTCTCCGCCAGAGAATTTGACGAGTTCCTTGAGTTTCCTGTAGGCGGCGCCGCTTTCAATCGATTCGTTTGCTAACTCCATCCCATAGCCGAAATCTTCTGCTTTGCCCGCTACGATGATGGCTGCAGCCCCGTTAACCTGCACAATCTCGCGCCTAGGGTCGTCTGAGTCACAATATCCGTTCAAGATTTTGAAGGTAATAGCTGCGCTTTCTTCTGGTGTGGTTCCTTTGATGTCTTCTATTTTTGCCTGTTTGACGCCGAAATCTTTTGGAGCCATCTCCCTTGTTGTAACCTCGCCGTTTTTTAACCACGAAATAGCCGTCTTTCCTATGGTGGATATCTCATCTAATCCATCTACGCCGTGGACAACCATCGCTTCTTCGGAACCAAGACTCTTCAGGGAGTAGGCCAGAGGCTCCGTCAACTGGGGGTTGTAAACTCCCAGCAGCTGGGCGTTGGCTTCCGCCGGGTTCGTCAGAGGACCAAGAACATTGAAGACTGTTCTTATGCCAATCTCTCTTCTTGGACCGATAGCATATTTCATGGCTGGATGAAAGGCGGGAGCAAACATGAAGCCCACCCCCACCCCCTCAATAGCCCGTTCAACATTCTCAGGAGCCACGCTGAGGTTAAGCCCCAGCCGCTCCAGAACATCGGCGCTGCCGCATTTGCTGGTGACTGACCTGTTTCCATGCTTAGCCACCGCAACGTCTGCTCCGGCAACAACAAAAGCTGCTGTGGTGCTGATGTTGAAGGTTTTGATTCTGTCTCCTCCAGTTCCGCACGTGTCAACAAGCCTGCCCTTAACGGTGGGGTGAATTCGGCGACAATACTGCTTCATTACTGAGGTGAAGGCTGTAATCTCGTCGGATGTTTCGCCCTTTATTCTTAGGGCGGTGAGGAAGGCGCCTATCTGGGCGTTTGTTGCTTCTCCGGACATGATTTGTTTCATGCTTGCCGTAGACTCTTCGTGAGTTAAGTCGGCGCCGTTAACCAGTTTCCGTATGTTGTCTTTAATCATGGTCGTTTCGTCCGTCAAGAAAATTTTTGATTATCTTTTTTCCGTCCTCACACAGTATGGATTCAGGAT
>CAZJLG010000323.1:0-1892 GCA_964546665.1 uncultured Candidatus Bathyarchaeia archaeon | reverse complement strand
TGCAGGTGTTCCTGTTGAGATTCATTTAGAGGAGGGGCATGTTGTTGAGGGCATTGTCAAAGCAGCCAAAGACGGTAATTTCGATTTAATTGTTATGGGTGCAAGGGGAATAAGCAAACTGAAGGAATTCCTTCTTGGAAGCATAAGCCATGGAGTAATATTGCATGCCCCCTGCCCAGTTTTAGTGGTAAAATAGCTAAAACAAAAGTGGAATGGCTGCCTGCTTCATCTTTTTCTGGTTCTGTTCCTTCACATTATCTATGCTTAGTTTTGCTTATGTTCTATTGATAGAACGTTAGTGTTCTATAATTAGAGCTAATAATGACTTTTTACCACTGTTTGCTCGGTGAATTAACATGAAAATCGGAACAAACATGATTCTGCTCGGAATTCTTTCAATGCTCATAGGAACTGCTTTCGCTTCGCCTCTTCTAATCTCAGAACTGGAAATAAGACCATACAATGCACCGCTGCCTAAAGGTCCCACAGCGGACATAGACATTAATGTTGTATATGCCAACTTCAGCGTCGGAGATAATACTGGGGGCTTCATGGACACTACAGACATTTCATATTTTGTTGTTCTTAACATCACCAACAACTCTGACGAATGGGCAGTCATTAATCTGGCACAATTTTCTGCAGCACAAAACATTACCAAAGGCATATCCTCTGATTCTCCATTCTTTGGCGAAAATTGGACAAGCAGCTTGGGATGGAATGCTGAGGGCGCATGGGTTGACGGCGTATGGTACAATCTTACGTGGGTTTCTCCTAAGCAATTCTGGAAGGATGGCTCACCATATTTTGAGGGTGCACAAACATGGGAACATGTTACAACAGGTGAAGGCTACTGGATGGAGGGAGTACAACTTAAGGACAAAGCCGTTGGCGGTAATGTAACTAACATTTACCTGAACATGAATGGAACATGGGTTGACGTTACTGGCAGAGTTGCATGGCTTGACAATGACGGCAACATCATAGACATCAATCCTGAGCGCCTGCCTTCGCACACTTTCCAAGCAGTTACCAGTTCGGGTACCTTCTTTGGTGAAAGGAAATTGTTCAGTGTGGGAGGTAGCTCCACCGCCAGTGAAAAATTACCCTTTGTTATCACTAGCACTGGTGTAGCTGCTAACTTTGACAACCTTTGGGCGCCTCATCAGTCACGATTGATTGTGCTCTCAGCAGACAGGAAGATCTTTAACATGTTCTTTGATGATGCTAAACTTGAGCTGTTGGAGACCAAGCCGATAACCTTCCGTGGAGTAGTACACAGTTACTTGAATGGCACTGTCGGGGTTTACGATTCAAACTCTGTTGATGATGAGGTTAAGCAGGTTCAACTGGAACTGACCGAGGACGGATACCTATATAACGCAATCTTAGCTGATGATGAAATGTTCGTTATGGACTCTTTCGGCGTTGAAGCATTCATTGAACCGAGGAGCTAGGCGTGACTACCGCAGACAGTCAGGAGCCTGAAGGCACAACACTGAATGTGTATTCATACGTGGTTAAACAGGGCAAACCTGTGGGTCCACGGGAAGTCATGAGAGGCGCAAACCTGAGCAGCCCAAGCCTAGCATACTGGCACCTCCAAAAACTCGAAAACACGGGACTACTACAGAAGAACGAAGCCGGAGAATACGTGGTCAAAGAGAAAGCAAGCATCAGCGGACACATCTGGATTGGACGAAACCTCGTGCCAAGACTGATGTGCTATTCCCTCTTTTTCTTAGGCATCCTAGTCATAGAAACCATCATCATTTCTGCCCAATTTTTCTCAACTACGCAAACCCCAAATCTTGCGGTCCTCTACCTGATAGCAACAAACGCCATCGCCTTTGCCCTGTTCCTCGGAGAAGGCTTACTGTTACGCCAAAAAA
>CAZJLG010000322.1:0-1905 GCA_964546665.1 uncultured Candidatus Bathyarchaeia archaeon | reverse complement strand
ATGGCTGCGCTGTCCTCTGTCGCTTTGCTGGCGGGTACATACTATTTGCGGAAGCGCCCAAAGAAAATGGAGAACCAATAGTTCCGACGATGCGCATGAGCATCTCGGACTCAAACTCCTTCCTTTTTTTGTTTATTGCCAGTTAAGATTTTTTAGCTCATAGCCTATTTCCTTAGAGGCAAGTCTGTTGTGCTGCTGGGAAACAAATTGGTTAGTTCCATAAAAATCGAGGGCAGAATAGTGAGGGGCATTTTTCAAGGGAGACCTAACAGGTTTTCAGCTTTCGTGAAAGTCAAAGACAAGGTTTTGTTGACTTATTTGCCTAACCCAGGTAGAATGCATGAACTTTTGATTCCAGGAACCGAGGTTGTCCTTACAGAGGCAGCGAATGAGAACAGAAAAACAGGTTACGACATGATTGGAATCTCATATAATGGTCAGATGGTGTCTGTTGATTCGCGGGTGCCCAACAAGCTGGTTTTAGAAGCCCTAAGAAACCGAGACATAGAAGAACTTTCAGAATATAACACAATAAAGCCAGAGTTCGGCTATGGATATTCAAGATTGGATTTCTTGTTGACCAACAAGCACGAAGGCTGCTTGCTGGAAGTGAAGTCAGCCACATTAGTAAATGATGGCGTAGCCATGTTTCCTGACGCTGTGACCGAGAGAGGCAAAAGACATGTGAACGAGTTGGCGAAAGCCAAAAAGGAAGGCTACAGGGCATGCATACTTTTTCTTGTTCAAAGAACTGATGCCCATTCATTTGCTCCCAGCGACGAAACTGACCCAGAATTCGGAAAAGCACTGCGAAACGCTGTGGCAGAAGGCGTTGAAGTTTACGCGTACAAAACGGAAATCTCCCCCAACTTTTCCCTTCTTTCTCTTTCTTCCAAATTAAAAATTTGCCTTTAGGGCTCTCTTGGAAGAAGTGTGTTGCGTTATTTGGTGGCAACCAGCACTTTGAACCATTTGAATCCAGGTAAAGGGTGGACAGTGACTTTGTTGAAGCCTGCTTTGTTGCACAGGTTTTTCCATTGTTCAAAGCTGATGCAGTATTCGCCGTCGTTCAGGATGTGTTTCTTGCCGTTGTCATACATGCGGCTGAAGGCTTCTGTTCCTCCCCAGGTTAAGGCAAGAACAAATTCTTCATTTAGCCATTCAAGCATTCTTAGCAACCGTTTTGGGTCTGTGACATCTCCGGTAGTGTCCATGTCGATGTCTCCGAGAACAAACCTTCCTTCAGGCTTCAAGATTTCATGTATCTTCCGTATTGTAGGATTCTTATCCTTCAGGTGATGCAAGGCAACAGTTGAAGCAACTACATCAAAGGAGTCGGGGTCGAAGTTGAGGGCTG
Organism: uncultured Candidatus Bathyarchaeia archaeon; assembly: GCA_964546665.1. GTDB lineage: Archaea > Thermoproteota > Bathyarchaeia > Bathyarchaeales > Bathyarchaeaceae > Bathyarchaeum. The sequence continues at coordinate 548 of CAZJLG010000322.1, read as the reverse complement.
CCGCATCCTCAAGTTTGTATGCAATCCTGTCAGATAAGCCCAGTTTTTTGATTTTGTCACCGAATATGGAAAGCATCTCCGGCGAACTGTCTACACCCGTAATATAGCAGTCTGCTTTTTTGAGGAACTTCAAAGACAACAGTCCCGTCCCGCATCCAACATCAAGCACCTTTTGACCGTTCTTTACATTGGACACTTCAACAACAAGGTCTAGCAGCTGATGGTGCCTACCTACTTTTCCTAAAGTATTATCATACTCGTTTGCCCAATCCTTGAACCACTCACTTGATTCTTTTTTATCGTTCACCATTTGCATAACACTGAACCCATGAAATTAACCATTGAACACAATAACATACCAAAAAGACATTAAAACTTATTCACCAAAAGACTGCTTGATGAGGGCACAGGATTCGCACAGGGAACCAATGGAGGGCACCACCCGCTTTTTTCTGCAACTCCCATAATTGTAGATTCTTTATTATGTACAAGGGTTTCATTTTTTGAAACGGATTTTCCATAATGTCCCTTAAATCAGCTGAGGAACA
>CAZJLG010000321.1:0-1916 GCA_964546665.1 uncultured Candidatus Bathyarchaeia archaeon | reverse complement strand
AACCAAAACCGCCCTTCTTTGCAGACTCTTCATCAAACTGCTTCACCCCATCAGCGTCTATGGAAGGCGAATAGATTGCGAAGGGCACAGGGTCTCTTGTGTGTGTGCCAATTTTGATGGGTGTCGGATGATCAGGCAAAACCGCAATCGCACATTCATCCATCATGCCGTCCAGTAGGCGTCCAATCAGCCGCTTATCCAAATCCTCTATTGTCTTAACCTTCAGCTCGTAGTCTTTGGAGTGCCCTGCCTCATCCGGCGCCTCAACATGCACAAAAACCATGTCACACTCTTTAAGCGCCTCCAAAGCAAACTCTGCCTTTCCCTCATAGTCTGTGTCATACAAGCCAGTGGCGCCCGGCACCTCAACAACTTTCATCCCAGCGTAAACGCCGATTCCTTTAACCAAATCAACCGCAGAAATAACCGCCGCATCCACACCATACCTTTCTTTAAACATAGGCATGACTGGCTTTCTGCCGCCGCCCCAAGGCCAAATCATGTTTCCAGGCCGTTTTCCCAAACGTTTTCTGTCAACGTTAACCGGATGGTCTTCCAGAACATTCTTGGAGTCAAGAATCAGCCTACTCAACAACTCGTCAATAGGCTTAGCTTCTGTGGTTTCGGCTTTTGGCAAAATCTCTGAAATCTCCATCCCTATAGCATCATGGGGTGGCGTACACTCAACAATTTCCTTGTGCAAATAGTTTCTTAGAATCAAGAAGTGCCTGTAACCTAACCCAGCAAAAAACTCTACTTCGCCTGGCTTCCCCATTTTCTGGCTTATAGCACCTATTAGCTCCGCAGATTCGCTGTTTGTTATGTGACCAGCAGAATAATCGATCAGGATTCCATCATCTTCTGTGATTAGGTTACATCTGTACGCCACATCGTTATCGTCTAACCGAATGTTTCGGGCTGCAGCTTCAAAGGGACCTCTTCCAGTGTAAAATCTTGTGGGATCGTAACCGAGAACAGAAAGAATTGCGGTGCCTGAACCAGGCACTAAACCGTCTGGCACGGTTCTGAGCAACCCACTGCATCCTTTAGCCGCAATCAAGTCCATGTTTGGTTTGTTTGCCGCTTGAAGAGGAGTCCTGCTGCCCAATTCAGGAACAGGATAATCAGCCATTCCATCTCCGACAATAAGTAGATACTTCATCTGCTCATCCAGCCTCTTGCACCGCTTCACACTTCTTTTCAGTTATTACCTGTTCTGTAATGTCTTCCTGTATTTCTTTTTCGTTTCTAACCCAACAGCCTAAACGAGAAAAAACCTAGAATCCAGTCACAGAATTCTTAGCCAGAATGCATAAACGTTTTACTCGTTGCCGCTTCTGTAATGACCATGGACCCTAGTGAATTCCTTTTCCTGATTCTGCCCCTAGCCTCTCTAGTGGCTGTTCTCGTAGTCGTAGTTATCTACTTAGCAAAAAAGGAACACCCCATAAAACACAAAGAACTGGAAACACTAAACGAGCTGATGCGCGGAGGAGAACTTGACAAAGAAAACGTCTCCAGAATACTTGAAGGCTTGGTTACCAAGAAGGTAATCGACGAGAAGTCCCGTGAGCGGTTGAAAAAACTGCTTGAGAAGTCCCTCTAGTTTGTTAACGGACAGCTGATACTGCTGGTACGAAGAGTTTTTTGATTTGTGGGGTTTTCGCAATATTCTGTCTTCATAAATTATATATTTCATCTTATGTAGCACGATACACGATGATACTTGTTAGTATACAGAAAACTAATCACAGTCACCTCAGCCATCATCCTAATCACCATCATACTAGCAACAACCATAGCCCCCACATCACCAGCAGGAACAGAATACATTTTCGAAGCAACAGCCCCCGAACCTTCAGCAACATTCACTGAAGAGGCTGAAACCGTAGAGAACACAACTGATGAGGCCACTC
>CAZJLG010000320.1:0-1917 GCA_964546665.1 uncultured Candidatus Bathyarchaeia archaeon | reverse complement strand
GAGGTCAGCCTTCAGTATCAAGGGGATGACCAATGAAGTTGCATCATGTCGGAATCGTGGTAGATGATATTGAATCGGGGATTCAGCGCTATAAAGCGCTGTTCGGTTTTGTTCCAGTCACAGAGGTTACGGATGACCCCATCCAGAAGGTCTCTGTTGTTTTGCTCTCGAATCCGGAAGCGGATGGCGCTCCCATCGAGCTGATTGCTCCCCTAAGCGATGATTCGCCTGTCTCTAATACACTGAAGGGAAACGTGCGGCTTTATCATCTATGTTTTTTGGTGGAAAACATTGAAGAAGCACTAAAAAATTTTAGAAGCAACGGAGCAATCATTATTTCTGGACCCGTTCCCGCCGAGCTCTTTGAAGGCAAAAGAATAGCTTTCCTTTACACTCCCGACAAGTATGTTGTGGAACTGCTGGAGAAATAGGAGTTTCTGAGCAGACATGGTGTGAGTTGCTGAAGAAAAGAGGATTCAAATGAAGCCCAGTCTATCGTGGATAAAGTATCTGACAAAGTTTCGGGGAGAAAAGATTCTTGGTCAAGCCATGTACATGTTCAGGTTGCATTCTGTTCCGTTCAGCAGCCTACTGCAGAACATGTTTAGTGTGCTGGAGCGGCATCAGGCAAAATTTACTTTCCCTTTGGTTGCGTCTGTTGCAGCGAAAAATGTTGAATTGACCCGCGAAATTCTTAGAAGTGGTAATGAGGTTGCTGTTCACGGTTTTAGGCACGTTAATTATTCTTACATCACAGAAGGGCAGCAGGATGATGATATAGGGAGGGCTCTCGGCGCTTACAAGGCACTGGATATTGAGGTTTATGGGTTTCGGGCGCCCTACAACGTTTACACGGAGGCGTCGCCTAAACTTGTCGAGAAGCATGGTTTTCTCTGGGACATCGGAATAGGCTTTACGCCTAAATATAGCGAGAGAAATTCTCTGTTTCGAGTCCAAATAGATGACCATGAGTCAACTTTTGTCTGTATTCCGCTCAGCAGACTGTCAGACGATTACATGATTGACATAGAGGGATTAAGCAGCAGCCAGATGGAAAAACGGCTGAAGCATGCCATCAAAGGGGTCAGCGAAAAGGGTGGCGTAATTATGTTTGACCTTCATCCCATACGGATGGGACAAAGCAGGCACATCAAAGTGCTGGACAGTATTGTGGGGTATGGAACGGAGCTGGGTGGCTGGTTTCCAACAGTCACTGATGCGGTGAAGTACTGGAGCAAGAATGGAAGCTGGAAAGATGATGCCCCTTTCTGTTGTCTATTAACTGGGGACATTGACAACTTTACGTTTTCTGATTACCTGAGACGTTTGTTTTAAATATCAATGGAAAGATGTAATCTCATGGGAAAACTAATAGGACGAGTTCTTAGAATTCTTGCATGGCTTGCGCCCGTCTACCAGTTCCGCGCCAGCGTGTACCGCAAATGCGGCGTCAAAGTCGGCAAGAACGCGTACATCGGCTTTCTGGTGATGATGGACGGCGAGTTTCCAGAATACATCGAAATTGGCGATGAAGCCAGCATCGGTCCAGGCGTAACAATTATGGCTCACTCCGGCGCCAGCCCCTTCCATCATCGTTTCGGAATCTACCATGAAGGACCACAAAAAGTGACTATCGGGCGGGGAGTGTGGCTTGCCGCAGGCTCAATCATACTGCCTGGCGTCACAATCGGAGAGGGCGCAATTGTGGCAGCGGGCGCAGTTGTAAGCAGAGACATCCCAGCATACACAATGGTTGCAGGAAACCCAGCACGAGCAATCAAAAAGCTGTCCAAGCCCGGAGAAACAGAAAGCTCTTAACTTTATCCTAATCCACTTAGATGTTAATGCCTAGTTTTTGTAGTGTTTTTTTGATGTCGGCTACTGTCTGGATTTCCATGATGTCATCGTCGTCCATGG
>CAZJLG010000319.1:0-1927 GCA_964546665.1 uncultured Candidatus Bathyarchaeia archaeon | reverse complement strand
AACTCTGTTTCAAAGACCCTGAAGGTGCTTCCCACATGCAGTCCCACCTTTTTTTCCCAGTCAGTGCGGTGCATCTTCCTAAATTTTCCCAATATCTTTCCGTGCCTTAGAAAGAGGCAAGTGTTGTAGTAGTTGCCCCTGAACTTGGCAAAGACTGTTCCGCCCACAATGTATGCGTCAACTTCCTTTGAAACACGCCTCAGAAGCTGAACAGCAGGCTCATAAACCTCCTCCGCCAGCTTTTCGATTTTCATGTTGTCTTCTAGGCTGGCTGGAAAAGCAAAATATTCTGGGAGACAGATGAATTTGGAGCCCGAATCAGCTGCTCTATACAGCATCTGTTCCGCGGTCTTCAGGTTCTCTTCTGGCGATTCGCTGATTTGCATGTGAATCAAACTGACCTGCATAAGCTTCCCTTTTTGTTCCTTTTGTCATATTGACCTGTAAAGTTGCTAATAACCTTAACCGACGTTCAAACTTTGCACGCCTTTCTTCCTCGGCTGCTCCTGTGGCGTGGTGTTGATGCAAAATTATTTAAACATTAAACATTGAATAGACTGCAGTGAACTGCTTTGTTTCTGAAATCAACCGATGCTATATCAAAGGGATTTGAAACCTCAACAAAAAACCTGATAATGTTCATTCCCGCACTTGCTCCTATCGTCGTTCACTTGTTTTTCCTGTTTTTAGCTTACGTGGTCTTGCCCGTTCGATACGGCGGCTTTTATCCATATCTCGGTGGCATAGCAGGTCCAAACCCCTTTCTGGTAGGAGGCGGCTATTTCCTAGCAGCCATCCTCGGATTCATGGCCAGCTGCATGGTTGTTGACATGGCCAATGACAATATCAACGGTCAGCCAATAGACTTGAACAAAAGCCTAAACGCTGTAATAGGCAGACTGGGCGATTTGATTATCGCCGCCATCATAACCGCCATCTTTTTCGTCACGTTTTTCCTGATTCCTGTTGCCCTGTTCATAATTACAATCACAATCATAGAAAAAACAAGTGCCATCGAAAGCACAAAAAAGGCGATTGACTTTGTTCTCAACAATTTAGGGGAAGTTATTGTCTTCATAATTCTCGTGATTATTGTTTGGTTGGTTTTTGACGTTGGCTTCTCAATTATTCCCTTCATAGGCCCATATCTTGGTTCGATAATCAGCTGGCTACTGAATGTTGTTCTAACCGTGGCGGCTGTCCACTTCTATCTCTCGTTAAGACCAGCGCCTCCACCACCCCCACCCCAAGAACCAGAATCCACCACTGAATAATCGGTGCAGCAGTCACTTAGCCTGCTCAAGTTTCGGATTAAAGTTTAATCAAAAAAAATGTACGCTTGAACTGAGAACCTGATTGTGGACTCCGATTGATGTTTGATTGTAGCAAAGCCACTTCGACTGTAGTGATTCTGAGAAAAAGGCAAGAAATAGAATCGGTGATTAATGAAGAAGCTATGCTTCTAGCCAGTTTTATCAGAGGTAAAAGGATTTGGGAACCAAGATTAGTTCCTTTACCGAATATCACAATAGCAAAAATTCAGAAGAAAACAATAAAATCTTTTCAACCTTTTTTCCCCAAACTCAATTAAATTCGGAATCTAATTTGGTCAAACTTCCTTGACTAGCGAAGTAATACAGTTGGTCAAGGTTTCTTGACAAAAAAGCTTTTCTGTTCAGGTAGGAAAGGTGTTGTTGGTGCCTACAGTGAGGCATAGGGAGATAGCGAAAAAACTTTTGGTTATAATTGTTGTCTTGATAATTGCCATAAGCGCTGTTATGTCACTTAGTCAATCCGTAACTTTTGCCCAGTCAACCACCAAAGCATCAGCACCACAGTTTACCATACAAGTAATAAGTGGAAGCAGCTTACAGCTTGTAATTGAAAATCAAGATTTTATCAGCAGCAGCTCTGTTAATGCAATAAT
>CAZJLG010000318.1:0-1958 GCA_964546665.1 uncultured Candidatus Bathyarchaeia archaeon | reverse complement strand
TTCTGAATGCTGTCCAGGGCTCGCTTTGCAAGGTCATCTCTCAATTCAACGCCGACAGATGTTGCTCCGAAATCTTTGGCAGCCATTATGACTGCTCGACCATCTCCGGAACCTAAATCATACAGGACTTCCCCAGGCTTGAGGTCAGCCAAAATAAGCATCTGGCGAACCACGGGCGTAGGAGTCGCAACAAAAGGTGCAAGGAACAATACATTCTCCTCTTGGTTTTGTGTATAGGTAGGGGCTTGCTTTTATGGTTTTCGTGAAAACGAATGCACATAAGTCTCATTATCTTTAGGAAACCGAAAGCCCAATAACTGTTTATGTTAAATTGTATTGTAGATATAACGCACTTAACGTTAGGGGGAACAGAGTGCTCATGGGAACAAAGGAAGGCTACAAAGTTGTTTTAACTGCTGACAGAACACTGATGAGTGAGTATAGAGGAGGAATCTTTCTTGGCTTCAGCGCCTGTGTACCAAAAGGGCTAATTCCTGACTGGCTGTACTTTTCGTTGCTCTGTCCATCTGTTCCAGCGCGTTCTGACGGATCAGCCAAATACGCTCCGTGTGGAACAAGAAAAGTTGAAGCTGCCCTGCTGAAACATGGATTCAAAAGAGAAGATGTGATTGTTGCTCACCCTGAACATTTAGACAAAGTTGTGGGTCCAAAAACAAAGGTTCTTGGAATCACAGAGACTGACCCGCTGGGTATAGCTCCAGCAACATCCACCTTCACCCAAGTGTTTAACGGCAAAGCCTACATGAACCTGAAGTTCAGGGAACTGATTAGCCATCCCGCCGTCATAAAACATAGACCACAAATAATTGTGGGGGGTCCTGGAGCTTGGCAGCTTGAAAACAGAGAAAGCCGAAGCAGACTGGGAGTAGACTGCGTAGTTGTCGGCGAAGGAGATAATGTTGTGGGTCAGCTTTTTGAGAAAGCAGTGAAGGGGGAGCCTCTTCCAGAAGTTGTGCATGGAAACGTGACAGAGGTAGAAGAAATCCCGTTGATTAAAGAAGCAACTATAGACGGGATAGTTGAGGTTGCTCGGGGATGCGGACGCGGCTGCGAATTCTGTGTCCCAACTCTTCAGCGTTACCGTTGCCTCCCAATAGAAGACATCCTGAAGGAGGTTGAAGTCAACGTCAGGGCGGGCAGAAGACCTCTACTGCATGCAGAGGATGTCCTCAGGTACAAGGCTAAAGGCTTAGAAGTGAACGGAGAAGCAGTGATAGACCTCTTCAAAACAGTCAGGAGCTATCCAGGAGTCAACTCGGTTGCCATGAGCCACTTTGCCCTCTCCTCTATCGCAAGCGCGCCAGAAGTTGTTGAAGAAATCTCGAACATTCTTGGCGCAGGCGAAGTGGGAGGATGGCTTAGCGGACAAACAGGCTTAGAAACAGGTAGCCCCCGGCTGATTGAGGCGAACATGAAAGGAAAATGTAAGCCCTTCGAGCCAGAGGACTGGCCACAAGTAGTCATAGACGCCTTCGAGATTATGGCAAAGAACTACTGGGTTCCATGCGCTACCCTGATTATTGGGCTTCCTGGCGAAACCGAAAAAGACACCGACTTAACCATTGACCTTCTGGAAGAGCTGAAGCAGTTCAAGAGCTTGATTGTGCCTCTGTTTCTTGTTTCGATGGGAGCAATTAAAGACAGAACCGAATCCTTTACCATAGATAAGATGACGCCAAAACAGGCGGAACTTTTCATGAAGTGCTGGGAGCACAACATCGATTGGGGGCAGACGCTACTTCAAGAATATTTTGTCACAAACAGTGGAATCAAAGGATATGGAGTGAAGTATCTGTTTTCGTATGGCACTAAACAAGCCAAGAAATTGATTCAGCGGTGCAAAGACGATTATGACTGCGATTTGGCAGCCATGATTCGAGACGAGAGAAGCGGAAAAATCAGTTTGGGTCCAGCGCCCATACGCTTCATCTACCGAT
>CAZJLG010000317.1:0-1964 GCA_964546665.1 uncultured Candidatus Bathyarchaeia archaeon | reverse complement strand
CCTAATCCAGGAAAGCCTTCCACCAGAATCGGATTCTTCAACTCAACGTTAGCTAGTTCCTTGATGACTGTTGTTTTCATTTGGCGTTACCTCTCATTGCCCGCCTATATTTTGCGTACTTGTCTTCAGGCGAGAATTTAGCCGGATGCGGAATATGCAGGTCGCCTCCGCATATGGGACAGCGGTCATGCTTCAGCGTATATGCTCCACATTTTACACATTTTCGAAGCAGCCAAACCATCATTCTCACCAAATTAAACCATTAGCCAAATACTATTTTGGGGCTTTACCACTATTTGTGCGAACACACCTATTTACGTTTCCAACAAATATGCAGTCGCCGTTTCTTGGTTTAGAAGCGGCTTATATCAAATTTTCCCAAAAACCGCCACGTACAGTCATATTAGGAGCCTAATAACAGAAGATTGTTGAAAAAATGGTTTTTTCTGTTTTCCAACCAAAACAACTAATTCTCTTTCACAGCCGTCAGCATATTAGACTCCTAATAGAGGTACATTGTTGAAAACAGTATTTTTTCAGAAAATCTGCTGCGCTGTATCTAAAAATTGTAGGTTACGAAAAGCCTACTTTTCTCTTTTGAAGGAGCCTGTTCCGCCGCTCTTTTCGATTGTCTTCAATGCCGAGTTAGTGGCTTTCTCCAAAATGCTTTCGGCGCTTTTGTAGTCCTCAGCCGAAACCACGATGCGATATTTTGGAGGCGAAACCAGATAAACGGACACATCTGCCCCCTCGGCTTCTCCAACATCTTTAGCCTGTTTCAGCGTCTTCTTAATCAAAAGCACCCCATCAGGCTTCGGGTTTTGAAGCTTCAAGATTCCCTTCACATTCACCAGGGATATCTGAATCTTCTCCTTCGCAATTGCCTCTAACGTAACCGCAAGCTCCTTATCGACTCCCAGCTCCAGCAGAACCTCCACACCATCTTTCGCGGTTTTCTCCAGCCCGTCATGAAGCTCGCCAAAAGCCTTCTCTATCGGCGCCCCCGCCCGCTCGTAAGCTTCCTCAAAAGAAATGTTCAGTTTTTCAGCCGCAGTCCGCAGCAGACTCTCCGCTTTCCTGTCCTTCTTCCAGAGCAACAGCTTCTCCTTTTTCTCCCGCTTCGTAACCCGTCTACGCGATAGGTCAACTTGCCCCTTGTCTGCTTGAACCCGCAGAACCTTCAGGACAACCTTCTGCCCTTCACGAACATAATCTCGGATGTTCCTTACCCACCGAGAAGCAACCTCAGAAACATGCAGGAGACCCTCCTTGTCGTACTCATCCAACTTGACGTAGGCGCCATAATCGGTTATTTTCACTACAGTAGCAATTACCAAATCGCCTACTTCAGGCCACTCAGGTCTCCTCAAACTCATAACATTCTATCCTCCTGCTCATCCCTACTCTAGGACCGCAGTAACATCTCCCTTGACGCTTGTCTTTCCGCCAGAAGGCTCAGCCAAGGTCGCCCCACACACGTTGCAGTGGACAACAGTGGTAGCGTGACTGAAGACAAACTGCTCGTTTCCGCAGTCAGGACACTTTATCCTATAGAAACTGCTTTTAGGCTTCGGTATGACTTTATCCCATTCACTCAACTTTTTCTTCACCCCACTCACGTTATAATTAACTTCTTGAGACGAATCCCTTTCTTGTGCCGCATAAAACCGCAGCTCTTACACTTTAGCCTCAGCGTCTGCTTCTTAGTCGTTTTCGCAAACTTTCTCTGCCGAGGAAACTTCTGTCCACCATACCCCTTCTTTTCCCGCAGCTCATGAGCACGCTCTCCCTTGGCTAAGGCTCTTCTCTTCCCTGCCTTATACAAGGAAACAGTGTGAATTTTATGACACTGGCACTTGGGGCAGTATGTGTTGATTTCTTTTGGTGCGTTCATCGCCATCACAGACTAGTTAGGTATAAAACAGCCCCCTTAATTACTATTTATACATTTCTGGAAAGATAAC
>CAZJLG010000316.1:0-1966 GCA_964546665.1 uncultured Candidatus Bathyarchaeia archaeon | reverse complement strand
CTGTAATCGCCCGGAGAATAGAGCATACACCCACATCTCTCAAGAAACACTCTGCCGCCCTCATCATACACGCTTCTTCCCGTCTTAGCCAGCAAGTAAGCTAGCCGCGGATCAAAAACAGGGATTCTGCCACTCTTTATTGCCGCATCACGAACAGTCTCATACCTGTCTATGTCCTTCCACGTGAAGCCGACCATAACCAAGCCTTCACAGCCCGAAAAAATGTCCGTGAGGTCGGTTTCCACCTTTTTTTCGTTGTCTGGCTCATTTTTGTTGATGCGCGTTCCTTCACAGAACATCACATCTGGCGCAAGCCCGCTTAACTCGTCTCCCAGATTGTAGCCCGATTTGCCATGGAACCTTATGTCTCCAGTATAGAGCACCTGAGACTCTTCTGATTCAACAAGACACGCCATAGACCCCGGTATCGAATGGTCAACACTAAAGCCCGTAACCGTTAACCCGCCTTCGATTGACTTGGCTTTTTTATGCTCCAAATTCGAGAACTCTCTGTCTTCCTGCTCCTTTGAGTAGTCAACTTTTGGTTCACCAGCAAAAAATCCTGTCTTCAGCGTCCCCATCTCACGCCTTTTTACAGCCGTCAACTGCTTATCCAAACCCTGCAGATTGCCAATTTCTGCCACAGCCTCCATAAGCTTCTGCGTCATCTCAGAGCACAAAAACGGAAAGTCACCCAAATACGGAGCATAGCCGCAATGGTCCAGATGCGCATGCGAAAAAAATACTGCGTCAGGATGCCAAGAGCCTGTCTTCACTGCCTCCTCAAAACTTTGCAAATCCATTCTCCACAAGTCTTTTGCTCTAACATCATAGTTTTCGAAATCGGTTGGGCAGAGGGCATCCTGCCTGTAGATGCCATCTATGTGAGGCAGCAAACCTAGTTTCAGTAGATCGTGTATTTTGCATGCTGATCTGGGCTGAAGAAATTCTTCAAAAAACTGGCTCTCTTCGCTGTATGAAAGCCCAAAATCGAGGAAGATTGACCCCTTGTCGAATTTGACAAGAAGTTTGTTTCCTCCAATGTCATTCACTCCCCCATAGCAAGCAATCTTGATCATCAAATGGAACCCCGCAACAAAGTTACTTCCACAGAGCAGAATATAAAACGTGCCACCCAGAAGGCACACATATCAGGAATCAGGATGACTTGGAGAGAAGGGTTTTTTCTAGGTATCTGTAGATTGCCGAGTCGTATCTTGCGGTTTCTTTGAAGGCTTCCACAGCCAAAGCCTTTCTTGTTTCAGCACTTACGATGCCGTTCTTCGTGTATTCGCCGAGAACTTGACTGTATCTACTGGGGCTAACGATTACAAGCACGTTCTCGAAATTTTTTGCTGCCGCCCTGATCATGTTGGGTCCACCTATGTCAATGTTCTCTAGGGCGGTCTCCAGGTCAGCTCCTCTGGCTGTCACAGTTTCGAAGGGATACAGATTGCAGACAACCAAATCAAACGGCTTTATGCCATGTCCTTCAAGGTCCTTCATGTGCTCTTCGTTGTCTCTTAGGGCAAGTATGCCGCCCATAAGCTTCGGGTGCTCAGTCTTAACTCTGCCCTCCAATATCTCAGGAAAGCCTGTAACCTCAGAAACATGCTTAACAGACAGGATTCCCGCCGCCTTCAAAGCTTCTAGAGTTCCGCCAGTCGAAATTATTTCAACTCCCAGGTTGTCTAGTTCTTGGGCAAAATCAACAATGCCTGTCTTGTCATGCACGGAAATCAGGGCACGCTTCATACTCGTCGACACCTCACGCTATATTAGAACTAAGGAAAACAAAAGTGTTTCAACCTCTTTTTGCCAAAAATTAAAAAAAGGGCAACTCGGAATAGCAGGGAGTGGAAGCGGGTTCGGTTTCATGAATCCGATTCCAAATCTGCGAAAACAGAAGATGCAATTAAAGAACCAAATAAGGAGGTGTCTACGTGTCAGAGGACCAGAACATCAT
>CAZJLG010000315.1:0-1971 GCA_964546665.1 uncultured Candidatus Bathyarchaeia archaeon | reverse complement strand
ACATTCAGAACATGATAAAGGGAGTAACAACAGGATTCACCTACAAACTGAAAATAGTTTTCTCCCACTTCCCAATAACCGTGAACGTCCAAGGGAAAACGTTGACCATCAAGAACTTCACTGGAGAACGAAACCCGCGCAAAGCCAAGATAATGGGCGACACCAAGGTCATAATCAAAGGAGAAGACATTGTCGTACAGGGAATCAATCTTGAGGACGTCAGCCAAACCGCTGCAAACATCCAGAACGCAACAAAAATCAGAAACAAAGACCCACGAGTTTTCCTGGACGGCATATATGTTTTCGAGAAACATGAGGGACTTGAACAATGACAACGGAAGAGCATGAAGCAGTCGCAGAGAAGCCATTCCCAAAAAAGGCAGGTAAACACAAGAAGCCACGGTTTAGGCGCCAAGAAAGCTGGAGATTCAAGCGTGTCGGGGACACCTGGAGAAAGCCTCATGGCGTAGACAGTAAAATGCGGAAAAAAGTTAAGGGATGGCCTGTCTCCCCAACCGTCGGTTACCGAAGCCCCAAGAAGACAAGAGGTCTTCATCCGTCAGGTTTCGTGGAGATTCGCGTTCAATCTGTGGCGGATTTAGGGGGAATAGACCCTGAATTGCAGGCTATAAGAATAGCTCGCACAGTCGGGAATAGAAAAAGAGTTGAAATCATAGCCTTAGCTGAGGAAAAAGGAATTCACGTTTTGAATCCAAGAAGGCTCCGGGAGCCTGAAAGAGTCGACGAAGGCGAAGAAATAGAAAGTCTGTCTGAGGGAGAGAAGTAGTTTTGAGTCTAAAAAGTCAGCGTCGGTTAGCTGCCGAAATCATGAAGATCGGTGAAAACCGAGTTTGGATAGACCCGGAAAGAATAGATTACGTTGAGTCAGCCATTACCCGAGAAGAAATCAGAAAGTTGATTCACGAAAAAGTCGTTATATCGCTTCCTGAGAAAGGTATCAGTCGCGCTAGAGCCAGACTTTTGAATGCGAAGCGGAAGAAAGGCTTAAGGCGGGGACCTGGAGGAAAGAGTGGTCCTGCGCGGTCAAAGATTACCAAGAAACAAGCTTGGATTAACCGAATTAGACCTGTGAGAAGAAGATTGTGCGAATTGAAGGACAGCCGAGCCATCACAGAAAGCGTTTACCGCAAAATGTATGACATGTCAGAAAGTGGAGTCTTCGAGTCAAGGGCTGACCTAGAACGCTACATCCGAACCCATGGCTTGTGGAGGAGACGATGATGGCAACTGGACCAAGATACCGTGTTCCTTTCCGCAGACGCAGAGAAGGAAAAACAAACTATCGCACACGCAGAGCTCTTGTTCTGTCAAGGGTTCCACGTCTGGTAGTTAGACTCTCTCTGAAGCATGCTATCATTCAGGTAATCGAAGCAGAAGCCATAGGCGACAAAGTTATTGTTTCAGCGCATTCACGTGAACTGGCAAAAACCTACGGTTGGCTAGGCAACTGCGGAAACATTCCAGCCGCCTATCTCACTGGTCTGCTTTGCGGTTATAAAGCGTTGGCTAATGGCGTGGAGAAAGCTTTCTTGGACATTGGTTTGAATATTCCCTCTAAGGGAACACGAGTTTTTGCTGCCATGAAGGGTGTTGTTGACGCTGGCGTTGAAGTTCCCCACAGTGACGACATACTTCCTGACGAAGGTCGGATAAGCGGGGAGCACATCGTAGCGTATGGAAGTCAGCTGGCTTCAGAACCCGAGGTTTATCGGCAGAAGTTTTCCGCGTCTCTTAAGAGAGGGTCACGTCCAGAAAAATTGTCTGAACACTTTTCTGAGGTAAAAGATAAGATCACGTCTTCGTTTGAGAAAAAAGTGAAAACACAGAAGGATGAAACATGAGAGCCAGAGACAGAGACGATAAGTTTGAAACTTGGGTACCCCGCACAAAGCTGGGGAAAATGGTTCTTGAGGGCGAAATCTCCTCAATAGAAGAGCTGTTTATGGAAGG
>CAZJLG010000314.1:0-1974 GCA_964546665.1 uncultured Candidatus Bathyarchaeia archaeon | reverse complement strand
GATTTGAAGCATAAAGAGAGACAGCTTCTAGAATTGACGATACGAGTGGTCGAAAAAGTTCACAGCTTCCTCTTAGCAAAAATTGTTTCCCGAATAGTAGACAAACTGTGTGAAGCCATGGAGAGCAAGATATTTCGCCTCATGAGAACAGAAGGGCGAGATATTGCCGAAAGCTTGTCCAGAATTGCACAAGACTGGGGTCACCCCGCTGCCAAAAGCTGGGTTAAAGACCGTGGTTTCTTACAGTTTTTGGTTGTAAATAACTTAGCATATCTTAAGACCTGACTGTAGCGTTGAAGAGTATTTAATGACATGAATCTACTGTATTTAGTGGCTGTTCTGTTCATCTCTCTGATTTACTTCTGGACATCGTACAACATACCTATTGTTGTAGCCGGAGTAAGGAACCTATGTGCAAATAGGCACGAAAAGAAGTTGCCTTTGGGTAACAAGAAAAAGCTGCCTACACTGTCCATTATTGTTCCTGTAAAGAATGAAGAAAAAGTTGTCGGTAGACTGCTTGATGCATTGATTAATGCCGATTATCCTGAGGACAAGAAAGAAATCATTGTTGTTGAGGATGGTAGCACAGATACAACTGCTGAAATTTGTGCAAAATTTGCCGCAAATCATCCAAGTCAAGTGAAGGTTTTAAGACGCTCTGTTTCAGATGGTAAACCTTCAGCTCTAAAAGAGGCGCTCAATCATGTCAGCGGTGAGATTGTAACTGTTTTTGATGCTGATAACATCCCTGAACCAGATTCTCTTTTGATGGCAGCAAGCTGTTTTGAGGATTCTTCAGTGGCTGCTGTACAGGGGAGACTGATTGCAGTTAATGAAGATGAAAACATTCTGACCAAATTTGTGTCACAAGAGGAAACTTTGCGTTGTGAAGCTTATTTGAGGGGCAAAAATAGTTTAGGCTTATTTGTTCCTTTAACTGGTAGCTGTTATTTTGTGAGAAAAAGTGTTCTTGATGCTGTTGGGGGGTGGGATAGCAAAGTTCTTTCTGAAGACATGGAGTTAGCTGCTCGCCTCATTCACAATGGTCATAAAATAACGTATTCGTCTGACGTGCGGTCTTGGCAAGAGTACCCTGCAACTATAAAGGGCTTTTTCAAGCAAAGAGTGCGATGGTTCAGGGGAACAATGGAAGTTGGATTCAAGTATGGAAAGCTGCTAAAAAACCTAAACAGAATGTCCTTAGATGCTGAAGTAACATTAATTGGTCCCTTCGTCTTCATTTCATGTATTGTCGGATATCTACTCTCCATACTCTCCCTAGTAATTCCCTTACAAACCGATTTCGTTTCATCCTTCATTGCAAACGTAACTTCAATCCTTACCGTTGTGCTGCTGGGCGCTGCTGGACTAGCTATGATTTACGGTCAAAAACCGCGCAAACTCCGAAACATTCTGTGGATGCCCTTCATATTCCTATACTGGACAATACAAAACTTCATAGCCTCATACGCGCTACTCCTGATTCTTCTGCGTAGACCAAAACACTGGTTAAAAACCGAAAAGAACGGATCAATTGCAAGCTCTACCTTTAATCTGGAAAAACGCTCAACTTCCCACAGTTAGCTCTCATGAAATCGACCTCAAAAAGCAAATCTATACCGTCTATATACCGTAAATCTTTTATCTGTGTGACAAAAAATGTCTCAAACAACACCAAACAACTGGCTATTCAGGAGTTCAAAAATGATTCCAACTAACAAGCAACCAGACATTTCCTTTACAGATTGCATGCGATGTGAACGCCAATTACTGTGCCTAATGAGCTCAGGAATGAATATGATTTGAGGAGGATGATTTGGTTGAGTGCCGAATCAGGAAGATTAGGTGATGGCGCTAAATCGGTTCCTCTTACTAGGGAGGCTTTGGCTAAGCTGAAGCTAAAGGCTGTGCGTAGGGGCGTGTGGTTCAGGGATTTGAAGCATAAAGAGAGACAGCTTCTAGAATTGACGA
>CAZJLG010000313.1:0-1977 GCA_964546665.1 uncultured Candidatus Bathyarchaeia archaeon | reverse complement strand
AACCTGAACGACTGGAAATGTTCAGAATGGTATACATTGAAGGTGCACAATTCGCGGAAGCTGCACGGATGATGACTGACCGTGTAGCTAAGCTGGGCACGCTGAAACTTATGGGAGATTCCTGAAAGGAGGCAAATCGATATGCCACATCATAACATCAAAAAAGCTGAAAACATGTCCTTCTCTGAAGAGGTTACATGCCGTCATGGCGGAGAAACATTGACTGCCTGCTACCAGTGTGGAACCTGCGCCAGCAGCTGTCCCGTAGCTCGGCTTGACCCCCGCTTTAATCCAAGAGAAGTCATCAAGTTGTCTCTCTTAGGCGAGAGGGAAGAGGTTGTCTCTGGAGACGCCATATGGCTGTGCACTTCCTGCTTCAACTGCCAAGAAAGGTGCCCCCAAAACGTGGAAATCGCCGACGTAATCTACGCATTGAGAAACATTGCCATAGAGGCTGGACATTCCCCGAACATATACGCAGACTTTGGCTCCGCTCTGATTGCTGAAGGGCGAATTGTTCAAATTTCCAAGTTCGTGGAAAAGAAACGCGAAGAATACGGCTTACCCGCCATTAAACCCGTGGGAGTAGAAGACCTGAACAAGATTCTCGATGCAACAGGTTTTACTAAACCAGAAAAGACGGAGGAGTCACAATGAAAAGCTACGCCATCTTTCTCGGATGCACAATACCTGCACGTCAACCAAACTATGAACTGTCAGCACGAAAGACTCTGGAAAAGCTGGGCGTCGAACTTGTGGACTTGGATAACTTTACTTGCTGTTGTCCTCCACCCATCCAATCAATAAATCTGGAAAGCAGCCAAGCCGTAGCAGCCTACAATATCTGTCTGGCTGAAGAAGCTGGGTTGGACATTGTTGCACTGTGTAACGGCTGCTTCGAGTCTCTTGCAATGGCTAACGCTGCTCTGAAGAACGACAAGGAACTGAAGGCACACATTAACGAAGTTCTGGCTAAGGTTGGTAAAGAGTTCAAGGGAACAATCGAAGTGAAACATTTCCTTCAGGTCTTGATGGAAGACATTGGGCTTGAAAAAATCAAAGAAAAAGTAGTCAAGCCACTAAAAGACCTCAAAGTTGCGCCCTTCTACGGTTGCCACTCCCTCAGACCCAGCAAACTGCTGCAGTTCGATGACCCTGAGCGACCCCAAATCTTCGAGAACCTGCTGGAAGCTCTGGGCGCAGAACCCCTCGAGTACCGAAACAAGCTGAAGTGCTGTGGAGGTCTGCTGAAAGGCATCTCTGACGACACTGCACTTGAACTTGCTAGAGAAAAACTTGCAAACACAAGCAAGGCAGGCGCTGACTGCATAAGCACATTGTGTCCCTTCTGCTTCGTCGCCTTGGACATAGGGCAGATTCAGGTGAAAGCCAAATTCCAAGAGGTCTATGACATGCCCATTCTCCACTATTCGGAGCTTCTGGCTTTGGCTCTGGGCGTAGACCCTGAGGAGTTGGCGCTTAGAAGCCACAAAGTGAAGACCGACGCGGTTCTCGAAAAAATCGCGTAACAAACTAGTCTTATTGCGGGTTTTTTTATCCCCGCAGTTTTTCTTTTCTTACTGCTAAATAATGCAATAAAGTTAATATTTCTAAACTCGGTACACTTCGCACCTGAATATAGGTGTTCGAAAATGGTGAATGCAGCAATAAATGGATTTGGAAGAATAGGGAGGCTCCTTTACCGAGCAGCCCTTGAAGAAAATGCAGACATAAACTTTGTAGCAGTTAACGACCTAACCGACGCAAAAACGTTAGCTCATCTGCTTAAACATGATACTACCCACGGCAAATTCCCCTTCGACGTAAAAGCCCAAGGTTCATCTCTTATAGTTGACGGAAAAGAGCTGAAAATTATTGCACAGCCAGACCCCGCGAAGCTACCATGGAAAGATATGGATGTTTACGTTGCAGTTGAATCAACAGGAAGATTCAGATCAAGAGATGCAGCAGGAAAAC
>CAZJLG010000312.1:0-1982 GCA_964546665.1 uncultured Candidatus Bathyarchaeia archaeon | reverse complement strand
TTATGCTAGCTTCAGGGTATGCCGCAAGAACCACTATAACCTCTACAATCCATGCAGCAGCAGATACTTTGAGCGCATCCCATTTCAGTATCAGAAACCCAGCAAACAGGGTGATTACTGGCAATAGAAATGTTGCAGTTCCTAAAACATCAGCATCTACACTCATTTTACTCACCTCCTTTTTGCGCTTTGTCTAGTTCTGGCAAATCAAACTCTTCCCATCCAGGCACATCCGCTACCTTCGGATATTGAATGTCCACCGGAATCGTTGCGTCTATTCCAACAGCAGTTTTTGTTGTCTGAATTCCCCCTTCCTTCGAGGATGGGTCTAAAGGAACACGAAGCGTATCTTTCACTTGGAATATGTCTCGTTCTGGTCTTACCCTGAAAGAAAGCGCCCACATTACGTTTTCCATATCAAAAATGTCGATGTCCTCGTTGACAACTATCGCATATTTAGGCGCAACAAAGGACGCTAGAACATGCATGACAACCTGTTTTGATTCTCCAGGAAATCTTGGACTCATAGAAACTATAACGCAAGATTGAACACCACCAAAAGGCGGTATGCGAATACTTTTCACGGTAGGAAATCGTGACTTCAACTCTTCGTACAGTGAAGCTTCGAACGGTATTTCCTTCAGAATATGATTCTCTGTAACTGGCGAAGGTTTCCCTGTAAGCAAAGCTTGAAAAACAGGATTTTTTCTGTGTGTAATCGTCTTTATAGTCGCAGTGGGTTTATTGGAAGGCGGCGTATAATATCCAGTATACTCGCCAAGCGGTCCTTCCATAAACATTTCATTATAGTTAACGTCCAACTCAAAAACCACTTCTGAAGAAGCAGGAACCTGCATGTCAATAGTCTTGCACTTGACTAATTTGAGCGGTTCGCCTAGTATGCCTCCGGCATAAGAAAAGTCTTCTACTTCGCCTACTTTTGCTTGAGTAGCATAACCCAGTGCAGGATCATAACCTATTACTAGAGCCGCTTCAATTTTAACGCCCATCTTTTTGGCTTTCGCAATGTTTGCGCCAAAACGGTGAAATGGTTGAGCAAGGAACGAAAATTTGTTTTTGCCTATAACTTGGAAACGATAGTGCCCAAAATCGTGAATGCCTGTCTCCGGATCTTTGCTAACTATGATCGCGGGTGTTATGTATGGTCCTCCATCATCTGGGCTGTAATAAGGAACAGGAAATTTGTTTATGTCAACCTCATTTCCAGCGATGGTGACCTCTTGACAAGGTGCATCGGTTACAACTTTTGGGGTAATAGGATTCTTCAATCCATGAAGCACTTTTTCATTTAACTTGTCCACGGTCGTTCCAAGTGCGATTGCCGCTTTCTTTCTGGTTGAAAAAACATTGGCAACTAACGGAATATCTTTGCCTCCAGGCTTATGAAACATTACTGCGGGTCTATTTTCGGTGTGATATAGTTTCATCAGCACTTTGCCTACATCGTATTTCAGTGAAACTTCTCTTTTGATATGTAAAAGATCATTATCTTTGTCCAATATTTCAAGAAATTCTCTTAGGTTGGGTATCAAAAAAATTCCTCTAAGACTACTATTTTGATTTTTCTTTATAAGCCTTGGTCAACAAATCTTAAAAGGGCTGCAATAGACTAAAAATGAGGATTTTTATGGATAAAAAAAGGCTTGTCGTGTGTATAACAGGAGCAACTGGAGAAATTTATGGGTACAGACTACTTCTAGCTACTTCAAAGATCCCTGAAGTAGAAACATATGCAGTTTTAACTAAAGATGCAGAAAATTTGCTCCAATATGAACTTGGCAAAAGCCGATCTGATGTGGAAAAACTTGCAGATCACTTCTACGATGAAAACGACTTCTTTGCACCTATATCAAGTGGGTCATTCCGAGTGGACGCAACCATCATAGCTCCTTGTTCTATGAAAACCTTAACCGCTATTTCCACGGGTTATGCGGACAATCTAGTTGCCCGAGCAGCCTCAG
>CAZJLG010000311.1:0-1998 GCA_964546665.1 uncultured Candidatus Bathyarchaeia archaeon | reverse complement strand
CCAAAATCACAGGAAAAAAGCGGCACACATGGACAAAGACAGTTCACAACGGCAACGGAATACAGCACATCAACTAGCACACATAATAGCACAACCAGAATCAGGCACCACATTTAATTAAAAACTGCTCCAAAATAGTGTAAACTGAGCTCAAGGGGTGGCGGAATGGGCACTCAATACATACCATACAAGCCTAAGAAAATCTTGAATACGCACAAGCATGCGGATTCATGGTTCTGGGACAAGTACTCCGCTCATCCATATGTAGGCTGCGAGCACGGCTGCGAATACTGCTACAGCAGAGAAACCAAATATTCGCGCTACAGCAGCCCCGCCGACTTCTCGAAAATCATCAAAATAAAAGAGAACGCCCCAGAACTGCTGAGAAGGGAACTGTCCAAGGTTCCCAGAGACATCGTTATTGTGGGGGACTACCAGCCCATCGAAGAAAAAACAGAACTGTCCCGCAAAATGCTGGAGACCTGCCTTGACCTAAATTTTCCAGTGTCTCTTCTGGAGAAGTCTCCGCTGGTTCTGAGAGACCTTGACCTCATAGAAGAAATCAGCAAACAAAGCTGGGCAGCGGTAACCTTTTCGATAATAACCACAAAAGACGCCAAAACACGAAGTCTGTTCGAGCCCGGAGCGCCACCAGCCTCTAGCCGTTTTGAGGCTCTCAAGAAATTGTCGGAAAGAGGAATACTTGTGGGAGTGGCTTTCATGCCTATTCTGCCCTTTATCTACGACAGTGACGAAAACCTTGAAGCAGTGGTGAAGGCTACAGCAGAAAATGGCGGAAAGTTTGTTTTAGCTGGAGGATTAACGTTGGCGTCCACCCAGAAGGAATGGTATTACAGGCTTCTGGAGAAGCAGTTTCCAGAGTTGATTCCACAGTATCAAGCGCTGTATGGAGACAATTATGGTCCAGAATGCAGCTACGCTGGAGAACTAGGAAAAAAGGTGACACAGCTGTGCCAGAAGTACGGCATCAAGGACCGGATGCCACGATACGTTCCCGACGGACCCTGCGCAGTCAACAAGCAGATATCCGAGAAACTACAAAATAGAGTCTACCGCATGGAGCTCGACTGCACCTCACAATACAGGATATGGGCATACAGAAAGGCAGCTTGGGCGCTGGAGGACATGAAGGAAAGCGTGGCTGAAGTCTACGCCAAAAACGGGAGAGCTGGCTTGGAAAGCCTGAAGGGCATTGGAAAGTCTTTGGCTGACGAAATTGTGCATGAATTCGAGAAGATAACGGTTTGATTGGCAAATGTTGAATTAATTCGCAAGAACGGTTATTATGCATGAAGTTAAAGTTTTTATGGCACTAAGAAAATATGGGAAATCGGTAATATTTATATGTGATGATGAGTAAGAAAAAGTATAAACTTGTTAGACAATATAATAAAATGAGGTGATGTGATATGTCTCAAGTTTCTCTTCGTGTTGCTGAAGCTCAATCCCGTGACGTAGGTCGCGGAATAGCCAGAATAGACCCAAAAATCAGTTCTGAAATTGGGCTTTCAGCAGGAGATGTTGTTGAAATTCATGGAAAGAAAAAAACCGTAGCAATATACTGGCCAGGATATCAGGAAGACTTCGGTAAAGGAACCATACGCATAGACGGTTACACAAGAAACAACGCCGGCTCAGGCATAGACGAAAAAGTTGACGTAAAAAAGGTTGACGCCAAAGAAGCAAAAAAGATCACCATTGCACCAACAGAGCCGCTGCGAATAACTGGAGGCGAAGAATACCTAAAACAGATTCTAGAAAACCGTGTTATCTCCAGAGGCGACCTCATACCCCTCGGAATCATGGGTCGCAGAATAAACCTTATGGTAACAGGTTTTCAGCCGCCAGCAGCCGCAGTGATCGTAGTTCCCTCCACCCAAGTTGTTCTAAGCGACAAACCAGCGAAAGCGTTAGAGATGGAGGTTCCGCGGGTAACATATGAGGAAATCGGAGGACTAACCGATGAAATCCGGAAAG
>CAZJLG010000310.1:0-2013 GCA_964546665.1 uncultured Candidatus Bathyarchaeia archaeon | reverse complement strand
ATGCGTAGAGATAGCCGTCTTGTGAGCTTATGTAGACAACTCCATCAACGATAGCTGGCGAAGAGCGAATATGTCCTCTAGTTGTAAAGCTCCACTCCCTTTCTCCAGTTATTGCGTTTAATGCATAGAAGATGTTGTCATTTGCGCCGAAGTAAACAACGCCCCCATAGACCACAGGGCTGGACCATGTTTCGTCGTCAGTCGTGAAATTCCAAATCTTGTTGCCCGTAGTGGCATTCAAAGCGTAGATATTAAAGTCCCTGCACGTGAAGTAAACAATTCCATTAGCTACTGCTGCAGATGACCAAATGTCACCATCCGTTACGTATGTCCAAATCAAATCGCCTGTGGTTTCGTTTAGAGCGTAAAAATCCCCGTTGAATGCGCCCACATAGACTACACCGTCCTGCACTGTCGCAGCTGAGCGAACAGCTGACGTTGCCGTATATGTCCAAGCAATCACGTTTGTACGTGGAGCAGGTGAAGTTGAATATCTTGCGTTTGTGAGGTCGTGACCAAACATAGGCCACCAATCTCCTGACAGGTCATCTTCGGCTACGGCTGTCTCAACTGCAAAAGTGGTTAAAGCCAAAAATAGAAAAACTAGAAACATTACTGCTAACGCTTTCTTCATTTCATCTGCCTTCTATTTCTTTGATGTTGCGTTTTGTTGTTGTGCGTTCTATTTAAGTATTAACGAAGGTTGCCGCGAATGCAAGGAAACAAGGATTCTCGTTTAATTTTGTTGGTCATAATAAGGGGGCTACCGATTATTGAGTTAAAAATTGTGTAGGGTATGGCAATAGACAGAGCATCATTTGGATAAAGCCTATAGCATCTCTTAGGTTAATTGCAAACTCCTACCGCACACAGTATCGGCACCCTTGGTGGCTGATTCCGCTCTGTCGCAACAACCCAAAGCAACCTAGTTTACGTTATGCCGACTTTCGTGAAAGCCCCCAAAAACAGAGGCGTTAACCTTCTCCGAGAGACCTCAGCGTTTATCCTTTTTGTCATAAAGGCAGTCAGGTCCTCTAAGGTAACCCGTTGGCTTCCCCGTTCATGACGCATACGCATCTCCAGACCGCTTTCTTGGAAGACTAAACGGAGCACATTATAATCAAACCTTAACGGAACCCGCCTGCCATCTTCCTTGACAAGATGATAGCGGACAACAAAGAAGAAATCTAAGGTTTGCAGCTCCTTTTCATCAACACTATTCAGGCACTGTTCCAGTTCCTTCTGGTCCAAAAAACTGAAATCGTTGCCTTCAGCCACGCCGAACTCGAAGCTAACTTCGCAATTCTGCTTCAGATAGGGAGTTACAGAGCCTAAATCGCATGTTTCATGATTCAACAAGTGAAACGTGCAGAGAATCGCCTTCTGAATATCCTTAGCTGATTCATGATAGTCAAAAGAGGCTAAAGCGTGAACGTTTTCGGGAAAGTTTTCGTAATGTCCAAGCAACCGGAACGCCCTTAGGATGCCTTGTTCATCTTCCGTATCTTTTCTAGGTTTTCTAGGAGCGAAGACAATGTTGCTCCAAGGTTCTTCAGTTTTTCTACATCCGTTTCTTCTGCAAGCTGCTTCTCTATCGCCTGAATTTTCCCCAAAATCGTCGATTCTAGGCTAGAGAAGGCATGAGTTTGATTAGTCTCTGGTTCAGGTTCTCCCTCTCTAACGATTATGACCCGCTTTTGGCAACTGGCGCACCAGAGGTCTCCGCTTTTTAATTTAAAAAGAGGTGAAGAACAGGCTGGACAGGAATGTTCCGTGAGGGTGGCTCCTTGCCTCAGCAAATCCGCCATCTTCTTGATAGTTTTTGTGTCCTTAGTCACGTTAAACCCTTCTTGACACGCTTCACATTTGGAGAATATATTTTTGATGTAGGTTAATTAACTATCTATCATCTTTTTCGTGTTGAATGTGTCTGTTAAAATGATTTGTGCTCCATAAATAGTATAAACCGCTGTACATGAATAGGATAGAAATAAATAGGTTACATCTCGTTAA
>CAZJLG010000309.1:0-2017 GCA_964546665.1 uncultured Candidatus Bathyarchaeia archaeon | reverse complement strand
GATGTCTTTGCTTGTCACGGAGTAAGCGGAGTGTGGGGCTCAATAGCAACGGGTCTACTGGCAACTACCTTAGTAAACGATGTGAATGGCTTATTCTACGGTAATGGTGACTTGTTGATTGCACAAATACTGTCAGTCCTTGTAGTAGCATCTTATTCCTTCTTTGGCTCCTATCTGCTGCTGAAAATAATCAACGTATTTTCGCCTCTGCGCGTAAGTTCAGAGGAAGAAACAACAGGTCTTGACCTAAGCCAACACGGCGAAGAAGCATACGACCTGGGCTTCTAGAGCTGACCCCTAAACGCAGCTCTGGCTAGCCTTTCCTTTATTTCACTCTGTCTGCTTCATGACCCATCAGTCTTTGTGGCGATGTTAGGGATTTTCTGGCAGCACCAACTCATAATCGTATATGTAATCTATTTCAATAGTGGCGTTTCGCACAATACAATCCAGCAGGTGTCCGCCCGCACTTTCGTCGTCAGTGATGAAGTGGAAATGGTAGCCTTGCACGTTGATTTCAGCCATGTAGCTTGGAAGACGGAACCCGGCAGTAGTTCCAGTGACGTTTTTCAATGGGAATATAACCTGGTTTTCTATAACCTCTGTTAGCGCAGGATAGGGTTCTGTCTGTTTGGGCACGCTGCGGGTTTTGGCGTAATCGTAAACACCGTGAATCTTTATTGCATACATGGCATCTTCGGGGGATATGTTTTGGTCAATGTAAGCTGTTAGCTCAGAATAGTTCATGGCGTCAGCAACGTGAAGGGTTTGGTCGGCCTCAAAGAAGGTGAGCATGGCAAAGGGTGCTCTTTCTGTGGAGGCTACTTGTCTAGGTTTTCCGTCAACTGTAATCTGGTAGAACACCCCGTTTACCGCGACCATTTCTCCATCTAAACCATCAAAGGTGCCTATCCCAAAGTCACCATGCTTCTCCAATTCCGAGTAAGTTGTGACCCCAGCATATTCTCCTTGAGCAAAGGGTTTAAACGAGGCAACCTGAAACAAAGTTTCCCTGTCCTCTGCGGCGTTAGCGTTCGATAGAGACTGCGCCAACGTGTACAGTGCAACACACGAAACGGCAGCAATCAAAATTAAGCCCACAACTGGAATCCACCTAACTTTTAACATGGTTTACTGCAACTCCAATCAGTTGTATGTTTCATTACATTCTCAGGTAAATTCTTTTTCGGTATTTACGATAAAAAATAAGCAACTTTATATGTATCAATATCGATATCGATGTAGGTATCAACTGTGATATCGATATTGATTAAATGAGAGGTGAAAAATATGGATCCACATAATACGCACCATTTTGGTCATTGGATGAGACACATGGCATGTGTTCCAAAAGGATACTTGAAATATTCAGTGTTGAGATTACTTGGCGAAAAATCCCTATCTGGATCAGAAATAATGAACGAAATCGAAAAAGAGACAGAGGGACACTGGAAACCAAGCCCAGGCTCAATTTATCCCCTATTAGCATGGCTTCAAGACAAAGGCTACACCAAAATAGCGTCAGACCAAGAACCAGGCATGAAACGATACACCTTAACCGACGAGGGAAAAGCGTTTCTGGAAGAACATATCCGGAGAAGAAAGGATATCCAAAAAAGATTTGGCGGCTTTAGACCCCCCTTCTTCATGTTTCGCCACTTCAACTCCCATCCTGAAGAAACAAACGAACTGGTCGAAGCTGGAAAGGGCTTCATCAAAGCAAGCTGGAACCTCATGAGCAATTTACGCGAAAAATACATTGAAGAAGCTGCAACACAAGCAACAGAAGTCATCAACCAAGCCACAGAAAAACTAAACGAAATAAACAAAAAACTGGGACAGACTGATTAAAACCAAAATCACACTGGATTTTGGAGTTATCTCCCGGCACACAAAAAAGCCGCAAATTTCTCCTTTTTTTGGATAATAGCTGTTAAATTAATTTGCAATACAGTTCAGGCCTATGCTCAGTGACTTGCACGTCTATTGAAAATTTAACTGATGTTTTCTTTCAAAT
>CAZJLG010000308.1:0-2022 GCA_964546665.1 uncultured Candidatus Bathyarchaeia archaeon | reverse complement strand
TGGCCGTCGCCAACTCTTTGGCTGGAGTTGAAGCAGGAGCTTCTCAGATTCATGTCGCAGTTAACGGTTTAGGAGAGCGGGCTGGAAACGCGGCGCTTGAGGAGATTGCTGTTGCCCTAGAGCTGATTTACAAACGGAAGACGCACATAGACCATAAGCAGCTTTACGCCACCTCAAGGCTAGTAGCCAAGTTAACGGGGATGATGATACAGGCAAACAAAGCCATCGTAGGCGAAAACGCCTTCTCCCACGAGTCAGGAATCCACACTCGGGGAGTTACAGTGGCGCCTTCAACCTTTGAGCCAATTAAACCCGAGTTTGTTGGAAGAAAACGGAAGCTGGTTGCTGGAAAACTGGCTGGCACCAGCGGAATACGGGTGGAGCTGGCGGAGTCTGGGCTGCATCCCACCAAAGAACAGCTTGCAGAGGTCGTTAAAACAGTCAAGGAACTGGGCGACAAAGGCAAGAAGGTGACTGACGCTGACATGTTAGCCATTGCCCGGTCAGTTATGGGCAAGGTGGTTAAAGAAAAGCGGATTGTTGACTTGGCTGGCTTCTCGGTTGTTACTGGAATAGGCGTTATCCCCACAGCCTCGGTCAGGCTTATAGTGGACGGAACAGAGTATGTTGCTTCTGAAACAGGGTTTGGTCCTGTTGACGCCGCAATCAAGGCAGTTCAGAAGCTGACGTCGCCGCTGGTGAATGTCCGCTTGAAAGAATACCGCATTGAAGCCACGACGGGCGGCTCGGATGCTATCGGAGAAGTCATCATTAAGGTTGAGGACAAGGATGGGAACGTGGTTTCTTCACGGGCAGTCAACGAGGACATAGTTATGGCAAGCGTAGAAGCCATGATAGACGGCATAAACAAGAGCTTACTGAAAAGCAGAAACAGAAAAAACGGCAAAAGCTAAGTCTGCTGTAACCGTAATACGGTAGCATGCCCTTCACACCATATCATCTGGGTCCAGCACTCTTTGTTGGGCTCCTGCTCCTCAATTTCATCGATTTGCCAACGTTTCTTATCGCCAGCGTCATCCTTGATGTGGAACCATTTCTGGTTCTAGCCTTGAACCTGAACTATCCTTTGCACGGATTCTTTCATTCCTTTCTAGGCGGAACATTGGTGGCGGTGCCTCTAGCTCTGGTGATGTATCGGGTAAGAGACAAGTTTTCTTCTCTGATGTCCTTCTTCAAGCTGGAACAGAAAGTATCCTTCAAGATGGTTTTGGCCGCTACATTATTCGGCGTCTATCTCCACATCCTACTTGATTCACGGGGCTACACAGACATCCAGCCCTTTTTCCCCTCAGATTATAACCCATTTCTGGCTACTGGAATTTCCGCCGGATTAGACGCATACATCATATGCATATACAGCTTTTTCGGAGCAGCAATCATCTACACGATCAGACTGGTTTTAGTCTGGAAAAAAACTAGATGATTTATTGTCATGTTACACTTTATGTTTTTTCTCTCCTCTGCAACAGGACGCCTTCAACAAGGAAAAGAATCATAGCTACTGCAGTCATTCCTGTGAGAAAAAGAAAACTTGTTTCAACAACTAGACCTATAACCAGATGACTTAGAAGGATAATTGCGATTTCTGCTCCGAAGGCGCCAACAAAAAAGAAGGAGTAGAACATTAGGCGAGGAACAAGGCTTCTGCCCACCCAGATGTGCCCGCTGACACCCGTTTTTTCTTTGAGTATGTAGTCGCCAAACTGGTTCTTTTCGATTAGCCCCAGTGTTTCTAGTTTCTGCAGGTGCCTGTGTGCCACGCTTGGGCTGCTGAGGTTTGCTCCCCGCATAACGTCCCTAGTTCCAACGGGCCTGTTTTCCCCTACCACGTATGCGTAGACGATTAGAGTGTTACCTGCAAGCTCATTATCGCCCATCTTATTTGCACCTAAGGAAGAGGATTTAGCTCTTCAAACGGAACTGGACGCAGTAAGTCAACTGTTGCTAGTTCGTCTTCTGGGACAAGGTTGTTGTATAGCCATCCTTCTTCACCATATTTTT
>CAZJLG010000307.1:0-2035 GCA_964546665.1 uncultured Candidatus Bathyarchaeia archaeon | reverse complement strand
GATCTCTGGGTTATGAGCCCAGCGGGTTCACCTGGCTACCCCACCCCGCTACGTTTCGGACTAGAAGCTGATGCCAGGTACGCTTTTCAGCCCGATGGGATTACTTTGTTGCACTCTTTCTTAAGCTTTGCTTATTCTCTGTCTCATGCAGTCGCGAAAAGTCTTGGCAACCCTTAAATTCGATGACTCTGAAAGCAAAATACATGAGCAAAAAGTTAACCGCGGACGAACTTCTTGAAAAAGCAAAGAAACCAGCCAAACTGGCGTTAGCTTATCACAAATTCTATGAAGGCAAAATGCAGGTTATGCCAAAATGTGCTATACGGGATTCACAGGACTTTGCGATATGGTACACCCCGGGCGTGGCTGCCTCCTGCAGAGCCATAAAAGATGACCCCGAACAGGTCTTTTCTCAAACAAGCCGATGGAACTACGTGGCTATAGTAAGTGACGGAACACGGGTTCTAGGCTTAGGCGACATAGGTCCAGAAGCTGCCCTGCCTGTTATGGAGGGAAAAGCTTTGCTCTTCAAGTATTTGGGCGGAGTAGACGCCTTCCCCATCTGCTTGGCAACCAAAAACCAAGCCGACCTAGTCACGGCATGTAAGTGGCTGGAGCCCACCTTCGGAGGCATAAACCTCGAAGACATAGCCAAACCCAAATGCTTCCATGTGTTGAATCAGGCTAGAGAAGAGCTTAACATTCCAGTCTGGCACGACGACCAGCAGGGAACCGCTACAGTCATCTTAGCAGGGCTCATCAACTCCCTGAAGCTGGTTGGGAAAAGTATGAGCCAAGCAAAAATTGCTATGCTGGGCGTGGGCGCGGCTAACACACGAACGGCTCTGGTTCTCATGAAGGCAGGAGTCAAAGCAGGCAACCTAATAATGGTGGATAGGAACGGCATTCTTCATCCAAACAGAACAGATGTGGAAGCTGAAAAGGAGGAGAATCCTTGGAAATGGGATTTCTGCCTCAAAACAAACAGCGAAGGAAAGACTGGCGATGCGGCTGAGGCATTAGAGGGTGCAGACGTTTGTATAGCCGCTGCCAAGCCGGGTCCAGGCACAATCAAGAAAAAGTGGGTTAGCAGCATGGCGACTGATTCTATAGTTTTTGCGTGTGCGAATCCTATTCCCGAGATTTGGCCTTGGGAAGCGAAGGAGGCGGGCGCAAAGATTGTAGCCACGGGGCGTTCAGACTTTGCAAACCAGATAAACAATTCTCTAGGTTTTCCCGCCATATTCCGGGGAGTTCTGGACGTGAAGGCTAAGACCGTCACTGATGACATGTGTATAGCTGCGGCGAATGAGCTGGCAACCTTTGCGGAGGAGCGGGGCATCCACGAAGATGACATAGTTCCGCGGATGGATGAGTGGGAAGTTTTTCCCAGAGAGGCGGTTGCTTGTGCTCTTGAGTCAATCAAGGAAGGAGTTGCCCGCGTTAAATTGAGCAGGCAAGAGCTTTGGGATAGGGCAACACACATGATTAAGAATGCCCGAGAATCCACTGACTTGTTGATGAAGAAGGGGCTTATTCCGCCTCCACCCGAGGACCTGTAACATAGAGCCCTGAAGACAATTTGTGTGATTTAGCCCAACCTGCCTATAACACAGTTATAGATAAATATGGGGAAACTATTTAGGTTTAGATGAGAATTTTTCTGTCTGTTGGAGGTTAATACTTGACTGACCAAACTAACCCCGTCCGAAGCCTTGACTGTGTCGGTCTTTATTGTCCTGAACCCGTGTTCAGAACCCGTCAGGAACTCGACAAACTGGATGTAGGCGATGTTCTGGAAGTAACCGCAGACGATCCCGCTGCTGAAGAGGACATACCGCGTCTGGTCAAGAGGCTCGGATACAAACTTGTCGAAATTCGGAAAGAAGACGACGAGTTTCATTTTGTCATCAAAAAAGTGAAGTAGGAAGGTTTTGGCAATGAAAAATGTGTATCTAGACCATGGAGCTGGGATGCCCTTGGACCCAAAGGTCTTCGAAGCCATGAAGCCCTATTTCCTGAAGGACTACGGAAA
>CAZJLG010000306.1:0-2038 GCA_964546665.1 uncultured Candidatus Bathyarchaeia archaeon | reverse complement strand
CTTGTATCTGGCTGGAGACAAGCTTCGCAACATCAAAGCTGTTGATGCCCAAGCCCTGATAACCGTCTGTCCCTTCTGCCACATGATGTTCGACATCAACCAGCCCCGAATAGAACGGCTGCTAAGCGAGCAGTTCGGAATTCCTGTGCTGCATTATCCACAGCTGCTTGGATTAGCCATGGGCTTAACCCCCAAAGAGTTGGCAATAGATGAACTGAGAGTGGACGCCACAAAACTCCTAGATGCAACATAACCTCACAAGCCAGAAACAGCAAATTTTTGGGCATTGCTTGCTGAAGAATCATTTTTGTCAATTTTTCTTGACCTAAACTTGATGCTGTTCCTTTGTTTGGTCAAGAATTTTTTACAAAAAATGTTTTATTTGTTGTAGGGATAGCAAAATTGGTTAGTATGGGCGGTTAATTTGAAGAAGCTGTTCTCTTCATCTGTCTTGCTGTTTCTTCTCCTTTTCTTGTTCAGTTGTTCATGCTTTGTTAATTTTGTTTCTGCCAATTTTTCTTTCCCTGTGATGCCCTCTCACAGCATCGAGATTACTAAGGACGGAAACGTAACTGGAACAGACCTGATTCAGCGCAGCGGCGACCTCTACACTTTTACAGGCGACATCATGGGCAACATTGTCATCTTCCGCGGCGGCATAGTTGTTGACGGGGCAGGCTACACGCTTCAGGGAAACGGAAGCAACGTAGGTATTTGGGTCCAAGAAATAAGTGATGTCGAAATACGGAATCTCCATGTCAGAAACTTCGACAGCGGCATGATATTCACGTGGGGGACTTCTTCAAGTAATGGTTGCAAAAACATTACGCTCTCCGGAAACACGATAGCGGACAACAGAAATGGCGTAACCTTCAATCGTTCAGGCAGAAGCCATGTTCTGGGGAACACCATCACAAACAACACCTACGGAATCAGCTTCACCCCCTACCTCAGCAACACCTTCAGAAACAATCAATTGACCAACAACAAGCATAGTTTAGGAATTCTGTGGACAGAAACAGCCGACATGGCAAGTTACGTCAATGACATCGACACCTCAAACACGATAGACGGCAAGCCCATCATCTACTGGATAGACGAACACGACAGAACTGTGCCCTCGGACGCTGGATATGTTGTACTCGTAAATTGCACAAACATAACTGTCCAAAATTTGGTTCTTGCAAACAACAGCCCAGGTATAATGTTGATTGCCACAAGCAACTCGCACATAACAAAAAATCATATAGCAAACAGCACCAGCTACGGCATTGTGCTCTTTGGAGCATATGAACAGTGCGTCGGCAATGTCATAACAGAAAACACCCTAACATCGCATATCCGCGGCATCCTTTTGGAGGACGCTGAAGGCACAATCATTACTGGCAACAGCATAACAGACAACCAAGAGCACGGAATCTACTTGTACGATTCCAACGGAACCGTCATCTCTGGGAACACCATAACAGAAAACATGATGCACGGCATTATTATCCAAGGGTACCACTATTCAAACAATAACACCATTTCTGGCAACTCCATAGAAAATAACAAGAACGGCATACTCTTAGAATACGCCTGCAACAACACTATCACAGGCAACAGCATAAAATCAAACACACATTGGGGACTAATCCTAAACTATGACGGTTTCTATAACCGCCACTACGGTTTCTATCCAGTCTCAAACAACACCTTTTATCACAACAACTTCGTCAATAACCAGCAAGTCCTTTACAGTGTCACAGACCAAACCGACAAGAGCCTAACAATCGACCATTGGGACAATGGCACAGCAGGAAACTACTGGGGCAACTACAACGGCACAGACAATGATGGCGATGGTATAGGCGACGCTCCCTACGTCCTTAACGAAAACAACCAAGACAGCCACCCCCTCATGGAACCTGTTTCAGTTCCTGAGTTTCCCTCATGGATTATCCTGCCCCTGCTCCTCGCAGCAACAGCGCTGACCATAATTTACAAACAGAAACTAGCCAAAAACAGGATGCTCCCATCATATTAGGAGACTAATAAC
>CAZJLG010000305.1:0-2059 GCA_964546665.1 uncultured Candidatus Bathyarchaeia archaeon | reverse complement strand
CAGGAATAAATCTGATGGAAAGAACAAATGTAACAGCTAAGAACATAGAAATCAGCGGCTTCTTTTATGGCGTCTATCTCAATTCTTCTATAAAAAACACTTTAGAGAACAATACGATGAGAGATAATTTCCATGGAATCTATCTATCCGCATCCTCGAACAACATTTTTATGGGCAATAGCATCACCAAAAACGATTATACCGGTGTCTGGCTTCGCGGTTCTTCAAACAATGAGATAAAAGAAAACACGATAACAGAAAATGGTCAGAATGGCATCTGGCTCTCCAGTTCTTCAGACGATAACAGAGTTTTAGGAAACACCGTCAGAGCGAATGGGTTCGGCATCCAGATTGATGACCACTCAAACAACATGCTTAGAAACAACGAGTTGAAAGACAACGGATATAACTTGGGCGTATTCGGCTCGTTAGTTCCCGAATTCATCCAAGACATAGATGAGTCAAACACTGTGAACGGAAAACTCATCTACTACTGGGTTAACCGACAAGATGAAACGGTTCCCCTTGACGCAGGATATGTGGCTCTTGTGGAATGCTCAGACATAACCGTTGAAAACCTTAATCTTAGCGGAAACGGACAGGGCGTACTATTAGTCTCTACAACAGACTCTTTGATAATGCAAAATAACATGACAGACAACATCCATGGCATCTACTTGTGCGGCTCTTTAGAAAACACTGTTTCGGGCAACAACATAACCAGAAATGTAGCGAATGGCATCTACCTGTACTATTCACAGAATAACAGATTCTTCAATAACAACTTCATATCCAACACAAATCAGGTCTATGAGGTGGGAGACCAACTCAACATCTGGGACAACGGAACTGAAGGAAACCACTGGAGCAACTATGAAGAAAAATATCCCAACGCCACTGAACTGGACAGCTCAGGCATCTGGAACACACCATACGTTCTCGACGGAAACAACCAAGACAACCACCCACTAGTAAACACGATTCCAGAGTTTCCCTCATGGACCATTCTGCCCCTGCTCATCACCGCAACCTTAGTCGCTATCCTCTACAGAAAGAGACTGC
The DNA here is from genome assembly GCA_964546665.1 of uncultured Candidatus Bathyarchaeia archaeon. Lineage (GTDB taxonomy): Archaea > Thermoproteota > Bathyarchaeia > Bathyarchaeales > Bathyarchaeaceae > Bathyarchaeum. The sequence goes on along the minus strand of CAZJLG010000305.1, from coordinate 997 downwards.
ACAGCACCAGACAATCTAGGGTTTCATAGCAGGAGCCTAATAGCAGATGATTGTTGAAAAAATGGTTTTTCCTGTTTTTCCACGCAAGAACCTGATTTGCATCCCGAATCCGAGCATATTAGGAGCCTAATAATACTTCATGTTGAAAAATAGCTTTTTTCAGAAAAACTGAAGCACAGAAAATAATCAAATGGCTTACATGGCACAACGTTATTCGCCAAAATTCTTATGTTTAAGCATAATCAAAAAACAACAATAATAGTTATGAACTACCCTGTGGTAGAAACGGAAAGGAGATACACGATGACCGATTACAAAGTTAAAGACATAAACTTGGCTCCACAGGGAGCCCTGCTCGTTGAATGGGCAACAAAACACATGCCCGTATTAGCCCAGATCAGAAAACGCTTCGAAAAAGAAAAACCCCTAAAGGGCGTCACACTAGGCGCATGCCTCCACGTCACCAAAGAGACAGCTGTCCTCGCAGAAACCCTCAAGGCGGGAGGAGCAACAGTTGCCCTCTGCGGCTCTAATCCTCTTTCTACCCAAGACGAAGTGGCAGCGTACCTTGCCACCAAAGGAATACATGTGTATGCTTGGCGCGAACAAAAAACAGACGAGTACTTCTGGTGCATAAACAAGGTGCTCGACTACAAGCCACAAGTCACCTTAGATGACGGCGCTGACCTAGTGGGCATCCTACACAAGGAAAGAACAGAACTGCTCCAGAACGTAACTGGAGGAACAGAAGAAACCACCACAGGAGTCATCCGATTAAGAGCCATGGAAAATGATGGAGCACTCAAATATCCGATTATAGCCGTAAACGATGCATACACAAAATACCTTTTCGACAACCGATACGGCACCGGACAGAGCACAATAGACGGAATTCTCCGCGCCACAAGCCTCCTTCTGGCAGGAAAAAACTTTGTTGTAGCAGGTTACGGATGGTGCGGCAGAGGCTTAGCCATGCGAGCCAAGGGCTTGGGCGCCC
>CAZJLG010000304.1:0-2072 GCA_964546665.1 uncultured Candidatus Bathyarchaeia archaeon | reverse complement strand
TGGATGTACAAAACCCTAGAAAGCATACCTGAAGAGAAGAGAGAACGCATATCCACCACCGAGCTTCTTTTCGAAATAGGCAAAAGAATCTCTGACCCACAGTCCATCCTCGCCACAGCGGCAAAGAAAGGAGTTCCAATCATAAGCCCAGGCTTCGTAGACTCTATAGCTGGCTTCCACCTGTGGATGTTTGGGCAAGACAAAAAATTGAGGCTAGACCCTCTCCTTGATACTCACAGGCTCGTAGACATCGTTTATGACGCCAAAAAATCGGGAATAATAATTTTGGGCGGAGGCTGGCCCAAGCACTATGCTCTCTTCGCTAACACCTTCAGAGAGGGCGTTGACCGTGCAATCCAAATCACCATGGACCGCCCAGAACCTGGAGGATTGAGTGGGGCTACTTTGAAAGAGGCGATAAGTTGGGGGAAAGTGAAGCCTGAGGGAAAAGAGGTGACAGTAATCTGCGACGTTACCATAGCCTTCCCCTTGATTATAGCTTCTGCCTTGGAAGGGCTAGAAAAGACTCATTAGACTAATCTAAGAAAGTTTCTAGGAAGCCGATGATGGAAGAAGAGCCGTTAGATTTATGACGAAACGAGCAGTGCTGAGGCTTCAAACAATATTCCTAGCTCTCTTTTCTTGGGAACCGTACCTCCAGTACGCCCCCTGTGAAGGAGATTTTCATCTTTTCCGCATCAAAGGCCACATGTATGCGGTCCTGGCAATGTAAAGCCGAAAACTCGCCTTGCCTATGACAGATGCCCAAATCAGAGAACTGCATCTTTTTCTTCATTTTTGCTGTAATCTCGATAACCGTTTCATCTGCAGCCTCAACCTTCACGGTTTCAGGTTCGATGCTTGGAAGATCCGCTGTGACAACAACCTCTTTTTTGGTTACAAAAACGTTGGAGAGCGCCTGAAGACAGCATGTTTCAATGTTCCAGCTGGGGCCTTCAGAGAATGCAGATTCCAGAAGCTTGTCTGCGAAAGCGTAGAAGCCTCCAATCTGTTCACCCATTATGTCAAAGATCGAGTTTTTTCGCGGTTGCTTAGACATAGTTTTTCCCCTAAACGTATAACGGGAGGTCATATTCCTGAGATTTTTTCATGCGAGTCATCTCCTCCTGAGTCCGTTTCATTATGTCTCTAGCCTTCAATCGGATTTCCTCGCCTTTCTCAAGAAGCTTGGAGACATCAACTTTGACGTCAGAAATCTTCGCCAGCTCCTTCAATGCGATAGCTGCCGCCTGCGGGTCAGGATAATTATAGAAAGATTGAGCCAAGATTGCTATGGATGGAATATTCTTGTTGATGCTGTATCGCATGCTGAGCGCCTGGGGACCAACCATGTAGCCCTCATTCATGATGCTTACCCCCTTTTTGGTTAACTCATCAAGCAGTTCTTGGTTGGAGGCGGCGCCAAAGACTTTAGGCTCCGTGATTGACTGCCTGTTCTCCACGGGGATGCCTCCCATCGACACTACTGTTTTGACTTTTTTGGCTTGTCCCCAATCCATAATTTTCTGCATTACAGGAAATATGGCAGGCGCTGGAACAGCTAATTCAGAGATTACAGCAATCAGGTTTTTGTTTCCGTAGAATCGAAGAGGAGCATGGGGCAGCCCCTTGTGTAGGACTACAACGGGCGGAAGCAGGTCTGAATCCATGTATGCTATCTCTTCCAGGTTCAGTTCAGATATCAGGTAGGATGTTGCTATGAGGCCTACGAGTCCCACGTCGGGGAGTCCAACAATCATCTTAGCCTCAGAGGGTATAGTCTTCTTTTCCACGATTTTAATTGATTCTGACAAGATAATTCCTCTTCAGCTACATATCTCTATCAAGACAAGTTTAAGCTTTTCATAATCCTTGAATCGAGGAACCGTGGCATTCGCCTCTGTCAGTTCCTGTCGGTTTGTTCACACTTTCTTGCGGCATATTAGTCTCCTAATAGCAGTAGATTGTTGAAAAATAATTTTTTTCAGAAAAATTACAGCACAGCACACATTTGCCCTCTAAAGTTCATACAAACATTAGTATACTAGATGTGCCGCAAGCTAAATACCTAT
>CAZJLG010000303.1:0-2084 GCA_964546665.1 uncultured Candidatus Bathyarchaeia archaeon | reverse complement strand
TCAAATTTTGGGGCGTAACCCACTATTTGGCAGACCCATAGCCCATGTTGATGCACGTCTGGCACTGGTATTATCCAGATTTTCTGCAACTTGATTCCTGCTTCTTCTAGGGCTTTTCGTATCATGGTGATGCGTTCGCCTGCAGTGAAGGGGTTGTCGAGTCTGTGGCTGTACTGGGAACTGCCCACGATTACCACAAGCTCATCAACGTCTTTAACGATCTGTTTTATGACTTCTAGGTGTCCTTTATGAAAGGGCTGAAATCTTCCCACAAAGACGCCGCGCCTCAACATCTTTCCTTTCCCTCAGAGAACCTCGTTTCTTGGTTTATATGAGCGCTCTTTAACCTCTTAAAAGCTCTCCCTGCCTAGGTTTAACCCATTCTACAGGAAACAGAGCCAACTCTCTGCCCTCAGTCTTTAGTCTTGTTGACTCTTCGTAGCCTCTGCCTTCTCTGCGAAGAATCTCCCGCTTAATCTGTTCTCCGTATCCGTAGCCGCCTATACTCAAATCAGACCGCACCACCCTGTGGCACGGAATCAACAAAGGAAACGGGTTCGATGCTTCAACACGTCCAATAGCCCTTGCGCTTCCCCCCGCAGCCTTGGCTATGACGCCATAGGATGTCACGTATCCAACAGGAACCAGACTTGTGCAGTTAAGCGCCTTCCTTGCGTAGCCCGAAAGCCGACCCGTAGCCGTCTTGAAGCCGTAGGCTCCTCTGTCTTTGCCTTTGAAAATCTCCTCTAAGGCGCCTATAACCTCTGACAGAAGCTGGGTCGGTTCTTCCAAAACCTGAAACTGAGCATCCCTTGGCAGCTTGGATAGTAGGCGACGATTCAAGTTCTGTTCTTCGGCAGAGAAGCATGTTGCAACAACCTGTTCATCCTGCACGGCAGCGCCATACCAGACGCTCCCAAGTTTTGTGTGGTAAACCCGTATCATCAAGCGTCTCCTTCACTATGCGTAATACTTGTTGACTGTTTTAGAATTTTGTGAGCATTCCCCTCTTTCGCACGTAACCGTCAGTTAGACGGAACACGATTATGCCGAAGAGAATCCAAGCTGCGCCCAAGCCCAGAAGATAGAGGAAGACGTTGCCGACAACTTCTGGCCTATAATTTGCTATGAGGAAGCTTCGCATTCCATCCAAAGCTGGCGCGGTTGGGAAGATGTAGCTTGCCTGCTGAGCTATGGTGGGCAGCACTGCTAGGGGGTATGCTACTGGCGAGAGGATTGTCATGATGCTGTAGAGGCTGTCTGAGACTACCCAGCCCTCCTTCAGAATCAGACCTAGCGCCGAGATTACTATGCCGAAGCCATATAATGCCAGCATCATTAGCGCAAAAATCCCTAGAGCAGGCAGGATTCCCTCGATTTTTAGGGCTAAACCGAAGGTGAGGTATATGACAAGGAACTGGATGATTGTCCCCAATGTTTGATAAACTGTGCTATGCAGTGCCATCCCCAGCACCTGTCCTAGGCGGCTGCTGGGCGTAACGTAGATTGCTTCTAGTGTTCCAAACCACCGTTCTCTTCTGATGCTGAAGCCCATTGCCCAGACTGCTGTTCCGATGAAGCCCATCATGATGTAGCCTGTGAAGATGAAGGAGACTACGTCTCCGTTTCCAACAAGCTCTGCTAAATTCTCGCTGTATCTTCCTCCGATTAAGGCAAGACCGTAGAGCAGGAAAGGCATCAGAAAAATAAGCGGAGAAATCAGTTGGCGGATGAAGCTTACGGGGTAGGCGAACTCGATTTTCCAGTCTTTGACGCTGGCTTCCCAGACGGCTTTCAGTTCAGCCTTCAGGTTGTTCCAGTTGAGTCCGGTTGGGCAGTTGGTTTCCCGCAGCCTGTGCGTTTTGTTGTTGTTTTTGTTCATTCTTGTTTTTCCTTCCTAGTGGTGGCTTATTGTTCCGGACTTCTTTGTTTTCTCCTCCATCCAGCTGAAGAGGTAGAAGCCTGCAAGCAGCAGGATGGCGTCGATGATTAGGAGGGCTATGACTTCTGTGTAGACGGCTGAGATGTCTGTTCCTAGGAGTACTAGGCTTCGGACGATGATGAGGGCGTATGTTAGGGGGATG
>CAZJLG010000302.1:0-2091 GCA_964546665.1 uncultured Candidatus Bathyarchaeia archaeon | reverse complement strand
TAGTTTGGCGGGGCTACTGTTTGAGATGATGGGAATCAAGGATGGAACACAAAAAGCAAAAGACATCATCAAATCGGGTGAAGCCGAGAAAAAGCTTAGGCAAATAATTGCTGCTCAAGGCGGCGACTCAAAGGTGCAGCCTGAGGACATAAAGATTGGACCTGAAACAGTGGAAATTCGTTCCGAGGACGAGGGAAGAGTTCAATGGATAAACAACAGGGCTATGGCGCAGATAGCAAGAGGGGCTGGAGCACCCAAAAATCGGGGCGCAGGAGTCCTCTTGAACAAGAAACTGGGCGACAAGGTTGCAAAAGGAGACGTAATATACACGATTTTTTCCGAGAACAGCCAGAAGCTTGACTCCGCAGTTCAGCTAGCCAAGAACCTCAACCCAATGGGAATAACAGGCAAATTCGGCGAAAAAATGCTGATTGACCGTATCCCAAGCAAGAAAGTCTCTTACGAGAAGCCCTTCATTCTGGAACGATAAACAACACCTGTGATGCTGATGTCTAAAGCAGTTATATTTGACTGGGACGGAACCCTCGCCGACACGAGAAAGGCAGTGGTGCAGTCCTTCCAGAAAGTCCTCGAAAAAGCGGGCTGCAGAGTCAGTGACAAGTTTATTGAAAGACTGATGGGCGTTGGAACAAAGAAAACAATCATAGAAGCCTTCAGGGAATGCCACATGAGACTTGATGTTTCGACGCTGGAAAAGCTCACAGAAGAAAAAATCAGAATTCAGACAGAACTCACAACCACCGTCAACCTCTTTGACGGAGTCACATACCTTTTAGAGGCGCTGAAAGGAAAAACAAAGGTTGCTTTAGCTACCATGAGCAGCAGAAAGGTTATTGAAAAGATACTTCCGGAAAAGAGAATCGGAGAATGCTTCGATGTTGTGGTGACAGCGGATGATGTTGCTAAGCCGAAGCCTGACCCAGCAGTTTTTCTTGTTTCCGCAGCGAAGCTGGGCGTTAAACCAGAAGATTGCGTAGTTGTCGAGGATTCCGTTTTTGGGGTGAAAGCCGCCAAAACAGCAAAGATGCAGTGCATTGCCGTGCCTTCTGGAGTCTACAGTAGGAAAGAGCTTCAGGAAGAGAAGCCGGACTTGATTGTTAGCTCCCTTGCTGAAAAGGACAGGATACTGCGTTTCGTTTTTGGCACCAGCAGGGCAAAAAGTGATTGATTCAGTTGATTGCCGAGTTACGGATGGCTGTTAGCGCCGCCTCAAATTATGACATACGTCATTCTTATATAGAGTGGAGCAACAGAAATATGCGGTGAAAGAAGATTTGATTCTTCCCTGCGAAGTTGCGGTTAAATCGGTGATTCCAGCCATCCGATCCGCCATAGCAAGAGAACTGACGCAATCCTATGGGCTTAAACAGAAAAAAGTGGCTAAACTTTTAGGTGTCACCCAAACCGCTGTGAGCAAATACACGAAGCACTGCAGAGGCGCAATTTTTGAGGTCACAGATGTTGAAGGCGTTAAGCCAATCCTCAAGAAAACAGTTTTTTCATTGGCTAACGGCGAGATGGACAAGTATGAGCTTGCAGAAAGCCTGTGCAGTATCTGCGGAAAAATCAGGCAAAGCGGACTGATGTGCATACTATGTGGGGTCTCGGACCCAGAAATAGACAACAAAAGATGCATAGTCTGCAGCCCAAACGGCAACTCCACTAGAATATACAAAGCCCAACAAAAATGACTGGGCTAGGCTAACTCTGCGTTAGCAGAAAGTAGGCGTGGTTAGCTGCTTTCTTTCGCAGCTGTCTTTTCAGTTTTCTTTGCCGCTTTCTTTGTAGGCTTCTTAACGGTTTTCTTGGCGGTCTTTTTCACAGCCTTCTCTGTTTTCTTCTCGGTCTTGGCGGGCTTCTTTTCTGCCGTCTTTTTGGTTCCCGTTTTTGCTTTCTTTTTAGCTTCCTTTTTGGGTTTTGGAGTAGCTCCAGGTTTAGTGAAGGTTTCAATGAATTGGACGGTTATCAGTTCTGGAAGATAACGCTGTATGTCAAGGGCGATTCCTCGTTTTGCCAGCTGTATTCCCTCAACGTAAAGGGCTTCAGCAGGCATGTTCAGTGTAACGTCTT
>CAZJLG010000301.1:0-2096 GCA_964546665.1 uncultured Candidatus Bathyarchaeia archaeon | reverse complement strand
AAATCTTGATGGACGTCAAAGAAACAGCCACGCCCTACGATGCGCTGATAGACATCTTTGAACCCAAAATGACCGCCGAAGCCATCAGCAAAGTCTTCAAAGAACTGCGGGAAGGCCTAATCTCTGTGCTGCGAAAATGTGAACAGTCACCAAGGCAACCTGACACGTCAATCCTCAAGCGACCAGTACCCATCGAAACGCAGCAGAAAATCGGCCAGTTGCTGGCGGAGTTTATCGGCTATGACGTGTCCTCAGCCACGTGCGGGGGCAGAATCGACGAAACCGAGCACCCCTTCACAACAGGATACTATGACGACGTGCGAATTACAACACATTACTACCCAAACAGGTTCTCCTCCTCCATCTTTTCTATCCTGCATGAGGGAGGACATGCCCTGTACGAGCAGAACCTGAAGCAGGAATGGATGTTCCAGCCAGTAGGAGACGCATGCTCTATGGGCGTCCACGAGTCCCAGTCCCGCTTCGTAGAGAACATTGTGGGAAGGTCCCGCGAGTTCTGGACCTACTTTTTGCCAAAACTGAAACAGCTAACAGGCAACATGCTTTCTGATGTGGAGTTAGACGATTTTGTTCATGCCATCAATCAGGTTACGCCATCGAAGATTCGGGTTGAGGCAGACGAGGTCACCTATGGGCTTCATGTGATAATACGCTTCAACATTGAAAGAGACCTCTTTGCAGATAAGATAGCCGTAGATGAGCTTCCGCAGGTCTGGAACGAAAAATACAGTGAATATCTGGGTGTGACTGTGGAGGATGACTCTGAGGGTGTGATGCAGGATACTCATTGGGCCAGCGGATTATACGGCTACTTCCCAACATATGCTCTGGGGAACATCTACAGCGGACAACTATTAGCCACAATGGACAAGGATGTTGTGGACTGGAGACAGCAGATAACTAGTGGCAACTTCGGAGCGGTTAAGGAGTGGCTGGTCAAAAACGTTCACAGCCGCGGAGACCTCTACAGCCCACCTGACCTCATAAAAATCATCACAGGAAAAGAACTCGTCGTCGACCCATACCTAAGCTACCTCAACAAAAAATATTCGAGACTCTACGGCTTCTAGCCCTTCGGCAGGGCACGCGCCTAGACTTCAAACGAATAAAGCACTAAACATCAACAACATACAAAAAGGGGCAGTTTCACAATAAGGTTTAAATGAGATATTTGATTAAAAGCTGTAATCTTGTTGGAGGAACAGGAAATGGTTGAGTTTCCAGAGGAAGTTGTAAAGAAAGCGTTCGGCGCTGCAGACGGCAGATGCGAATGCCTTATGGTAGAACACGGACACAAATACAATTCAATGTGCATGAGAGTACTCGACTGGAGCAAAAGAGGACAATCATTCATAGCAGAAGACGGCGAAAAAGGCTGGGAAGCCCACTGGATAGTGAAGCCAGAAGACGGCGGCAAACCAACACAAGAAAACTGCGAGATACTCTGCTGGGACTGCTACGTCAAAAAGAACAAAAAATAATCACATCTCCTCTTTTTTACATCTTTGCCCAGATTTCTAGGGCACACTAGTTTTAGAAAGCCGTTATAAGCTGAAAGGGTAAAATATGTGCTAGTGAAAACTTTGTGACAGGCATGACGGGGGTGAAAAAATGGATAAATTTGAAGAGATGATTCAGATGATGTCCAAGATGACGAAAGAGGAGCGAAAGAAGAATACTGAAGCCAACAAGGCTCTTTGTATCTGTCCAGATTGTCCATCATACAATGACTGCGCCAAGAAGAATGACGAGATATATTACTGTGGGTTTGGCAGAAGCCCCAAATGCATCACCAAAGAGGCGGGTTGCATATGTCCAGCATGCCCTATAACAGAAAAGTTTGGTCTAACTAAGCAATTCTTCTGCACAAGGGGAACAGAAAGAGAGCAGAGAGGAATGAAATAGCTGTTACTTCATTTTTCCTCTGCCTAAGGGAATAACACGCTGAAACTCCTCCAAAGGAATCACAGTGACACTTCTTGCCATGTCCTCAGAAACTTTCCTGGACAGCTGATGCCTCATCTTTTTGGCAAGCTGACTGCTTTTCTGCTCTCCCGGAACAATCTCCACATAAA
>CAZJLG010000300.1:0-2099 GCA_964546665.1 uncultured Candidatus Bathyarchaeia archaeon | reverse complement strand
AGCCAACTCGGGAAAAAATTGACATAAACCGAGGCGCAACCGACGAAGAAATCACCGAAGCACTCAAGACAGCAGGTAAACTAGATGACATGACCAAAGCAGTGAAGCCCGCCCTATCCTAAATCTTTTAACTTATTCTAACCCTTTTTTCCTTTCTGGAGAAACATTATGCAAAGAATCAACGTGCCGTGGAAAATCAAACGAAGCCTGGTAGTTAAAGCTGAGGAAGAAACCGACATGCGCTTCGGTCACAGACCCGAAGAACGCCCAATCAAAGAGCATATGCGGTTTGGAATAATAAACTTAGACAAGCCTGCTGGACCATCAAGCCACGAGGTTACAGCATGGCTAAAACGAATCCTCAACCTTAAAAGCGCCGGTCACGGCGGGACCCTTGAGGCTTAACACAGCCGGGGAAATCCCAAAGTCACCGGTATTCTACCCACTGCCATAGAGGACGCCACAAAAATCATTCAGGCTCTTCTGTTGACAGGTAAAGAATACGTCTGCGTAATGAGGCTTCATTCTGACGTTCCAGAAGACAAAGTAACAAAAGTTTTAGATGAATTCCAAGGCCCCCTCTATCAGCGGCCTCCGGTGCGTTCATCAGTTAAACGGCAACTCAGAACAAGAACAATCTACTATAACGACTTCATTGAGATGGATGAACGAAACGTTCTCTTCAAGGTTGGATGCGAAGCTGGAACCTACATACGGAAACTCTGCTACGACATCGGCGAGGTTCTGGGCTCCGGCGCGCACATGCAGGAGCTACGCAGAACAAGAGTTGGGCCCTTCACCGAAGACGAAAGCTTAGTCACCTTACATGACATCTCTTACCTCTTCAGTCAGTGGCAAGAAACCAAAGATGAAAGCCTGCTCAGAAAATTTATTTATCCCATGGAAAAAGCCTTGGAGCTGATGCCAAAAATCCATGTGCGCGATTCTGCGGTTGACGCCCTCTGCCACGGAGCCCACTTAACCGCTCCAGGAGTGCTGTCACTGGATTCTGGAATCAAAATCGGCGACGCTGTTGCAGTTTTCACGCAGAAAGGAGAAGCCATAACATTATCTGAAGCCACCGTTTCTTCTGAGAAGATGCTGAAGATGGACCACGGTTTTGTAGCGAAGACTCAAAGGGTTCTGATGCCCCGCGGCATGTACCCTAAAATGTGGCGTAGCACTCAGCAGTAGGTGCCCACTTTCGAAAAGACTAAAAACATGATGAATGCTATTCTACTGTTGTGCCGAGGTCTCCTAGAGCAACCATGTTGCGGGAAATCTGGTAGGGAGCAGATTCCACTAAAGGAAGCATAAGCCTGGAACTTCTCCGACTACGGAAAGCCTGTGATCCATTGGGTCGCGAGGGTTCAAATCCCTCCCTCGGCGCCACAAACTTCTCCGTTTTAGGCTGAAAACAGGGTTTGTTAAACAATAAAAGGGTGTTCGACAGGTATACAGAACAGATACATTAAAAACGTTTCACTGACAAAGAAAGAGTGTTCTTGTGGTTGCGATGGTAAAGAGGGATCGTGTAGAAATCATGGCGGAGATTCTTGGTTTATGTTCAGAGCCGAGAACCAAGACGCACGTCATGTACGGAACTAACCTGTCGTGGAAGATGCTTCAGTATTACCTCTCTGAACTGCAATCGCTGGGGCTTCTGGAAGTCAAAGACAGTTCCACCCGATATGTAGTAACCAAGAGGGGACGCGAATTTGTGGAGAAATGGAAAGACCTCCAGCAGCTCCTCTAACCCCAAAAAACGTTAATGACTGTTTAGGTTCTGGGTGGTCTCTTTTGGGCATAACGGTAACGTCGCGGCTGCCCTTCTCGGGTCAGTAATCCTTCTTTCATCAAGTCTACCAATGCATGGGCTACGGCTGTGCGGTCGTAGTGGAAGCCTCTGCGCGCCATTTCGCTGTGGACCTCCCCTAATCCATGCGGAGATGAGAACCATCCTTCTGACCACAGCTGTTGTATGAGGCTTTTGCAGGTTTCTGCCCTTGGCGGAGGGAGTGGTCGCTCCTGCATGATTGCTGGTTCTTTTGAGTATTCTGTTACTGTTCCTAGGATTCGTTTTACGGCTGATTCTAGCT
>CAZJLG010000299.1:0-2108 GCA_964546665.1 uncultured Candidatus Bathyarchaeia archaeon | reverse complement strand
GCAGGAAAAACAAGGCTTCTCATTATCTTCGCCAAGCCGCAGATTCTCTCAGAAATCATCGGATTACGCTTGTGGGGCATGGTTGAGCTGCCAACCTGCTTCTTCTGCTCAAAAGCCTCAAAAGCCTCGCCGATTTCGGGTCTCTGCAGCTGCCGGACCTCAGTCGCTACGCCATCGAGTGTTGAGGCGAGAATAGCCAATACACACGTAAGTTCAGCATACCTGTCCCTCTGCACAATCTGCGTAGAAATATCTGCTGCACTGATGCCGAGCCGCTCCATGACAAGCTCCTGAATCTCAAGCGCCTTTGGTCCCAGCCCAGCCTGAGTCCCCACCGCACCACTCATCTTCCCAACCAGCAACCGTCCTCGGCAGTCTCTGAGACGCTCAATGTGACGTGCCACCTCTCTTGTCCACACAGCACACTTGAAACCAAAAGTAGTCGGCAGAGCATGCTGACCATGACTTCGTCCCATCATGATACCGTTTTTGTGCCTTTCCGCCCTAGAAAGCAGAACAGACTGCAACTCATCCAGCCTGTCCTCGATAACGTCAACTGCTTCCTTCAGCTGCAGCGCTGTTGCCGTGTCCAGCATGTCAGAGCTTGTGGCTCCGAGGTGAACGTAGGCGCCGCTTGCTCCGCAGACTTCAGCTAAGGCTCTGACCATCGCCATGACGTCGTGCCTGATTTCGTCTTCTATCTCTTTGACGCGGTCCAGCTTGATGTGCCCTGTGGATGCTTTTTCGATGATGTTGTCGGCGTCCTTTTTTGGGATGTTTCCCACTTCGCCGTGCGCCCAGGCCAGCGCCGCTTCTACGTCCAGCATCTTCTGTAGTCTGTTTTCTTCTTCGAAGATTCTTCTCATTTCGGGCGAGCCGTAGCGTCCTGTGTCGATTGGAAGAATAGGCATCTTGATTTTCCTCCGGAAACGATACATAAATGTATGGAACTAACCTTTTACCAGTTTCGCCTAAAATAATATGTGTCCTCAGGATGGAGCTGTGAAAGATGGGAGCATTGGTTGCTGCTGTGAACAGGAAGGGAGAAAACGTTGTTCCCACGGTAGTTTCAATGCTGAAGGAGCTGAAGCACCGCGGAAGCGACGGGCACGGGGTAGCCACTCCAGACACGATTATAACCGTTGCCTCCATCGGAGAACTTGCCGCCAATAACTTTAGTTCAGCCGTTGCTTTGGGTCACAACCTCTCCCACATATTGCCCAGGGACCAGCCGCAACCAGTCCAAGGAAACGGCTTCACAGTTGTTTTTGAGGGCAGACTCTTTCCGTCCCCAAACCCAAACGAGCTGCCAGAAGTTAACCAAATTGCATCAAAGCTTGACGCTAATCCACTGAGAAACGCTGGAGACATCATCGAAAAACTGGACGGCTCCTACGTTTTTGCAGCCGCAGAACCAGACAGAATAGTTGTTGGGCGGGACGTTTTCGGGGCAACACCCCTCTACTACGGCGAAAACAGTGTGCTGTGTGCGGTGGGGTCTGAACGTAAAGCCCTGTGGAAGCTGGGACTAGAGGATGCTAAATCGTTTCCTCCGGGGCAGCTGGCAGTCATAAACGCGCAGGGTTTCTCCTTCTATCCCGTCAAGAAGTTGCGGATGCCCCCCAAAAAAAAGGTGCCCATGGAAACTGCTGCACAGGCACTGCAGATTCTTCTTTTAGAATCAACCAGAAAGCGGGCTTCAGACCTTGAATCGGTGGCTGTGGCTTTTTCTGGAGGTGTAGACAGCAGTGTTGTTGCGGTTCTGGCAGAAACTGTCGGCTTAGATGTTCAGTTGATTTCGGTGGGGCTAGAGAATCAAACGGAAGTCACATATACGGAGCAGGCGGCTGAGGCGCTGGGTCTGCCCCTGCACATCCAAACATACACAGCAGATGAGCTGGAGGAGACCCTTGCCAAGGTTTTGTGGCTCATCGAAGAACCACACTCCGTTAACGCCTGCATCGCTGTTCCCTTCTATTGGTTGGCAGAAACCGCATCGAAGCTGGGTTATCCTGTTCTTTTTGCTGGGCAGGGCGCTGACGAGCTTTTCGGGGGCTACCAAAGATACCTCACAGAATATGAGCGCCGAGGAGCTGAGGCTGTGGAAC
>CAZJLG010000298.1:0-2124 GCA_964546665.1 uncultured Candidatus Bathyarchaeia archaeon | reverse complement strand
CCCGCGACCAACAGCTTACAAGGCTGCCGCTCTACCGGGCTGAGCCACCGAGGCGCCCGTTCTTTAGGGTTTGTTAATGTTCTATTTAGGACTAGCCTATAGATTTTCCGTTTCTAAAAAGCGAAACAGAAAGAAAAAGAGTGAGTTGCCTGTTTATTCTTTGAGTTTTTCTGGCGAGATATAGTTGCCATGTTTTTCTTTGGCGTCAAGAAGCCGCTCATATTGCTGGTTTAGCACCCAGAACACAGGTTCAGGCGTATAAGTGACGTTTTTCTTGTAGAATTTCCTCACACGCTTGATTTTAGCCATGTTTTCTTGGACCCGAATGGTGAACTGTTTAACGTAATCTTCCTTGCTGTAGTCTTTGCCGCGCACCTCTTTGAAGAGTTTACGCAAATCCTCATACTCCGGAATGTAGCCGGTAGGAGCCTTTATTGCGCCCACTTCACCGTGGACCCGCAGTTCCATCCATTTAACCCAAACATGCTTGTCCTTAGGGTCATTGAGATAGTTGCCTTGCTTATCCTGCAAGAAGTAGTTGACCCCAAAAACAATAGGCGGGTTCTTAACTTTCTTCCCAAAATCAAGGTTGTTCCTAACATTCTTTCCTAAGGGAATAGAGATGAAGTCTTGGATGCTCATCATGTTAATTTCTGGAACGCCCTCTTTGCCGATTGTAGCGAAGGTTGTTTCCGTCTCCAAAGATGCTCCGTAGGAGATGATTCCATGCTCCCAATCAAAGCTCTGCTGCACAGGAACATACGCCTTAGTGTCCCGTCCACCATACATTATGCCCTTCAACTCAACGCCTAACGGATTCTCTAACTCAGGGTCACAATTCTCTAGGGCTGTAAGAGTTACCGCGTACCGCGCATTCTTGTGAGCCGCAGGAATCTCATTGCCCTCTTCATCTTTCTTTCCTTTGTACCATTCTCCAGAAAAGTTGACACCTTCAGTAGGAAGTTCACTGCCCATACCCAACCAATACGGCTTACCATCTTTAATCAACACGTTAGAAAAGATGATTTCGCCGGGGTTATGAAGCACCTTAAAAATTGAAACATCATCAACAGGGTTAACATCTTTTATGATGCCAAAAATGCCTGCTTCAACATTCACGGCTCTTGCAACAGAATCAATCTCACGGACGTACGCAATGTCGTCGCCCACAATAGTTTCTCCCGGCAACATAGCCGTAGACGTTTTACCACAGGCGCTAGGAAAGGCGCCCGCAAAATAGGTTTTACGACCACCAGGACCATGCACGCCCATCAGCATCATGTGCTCGGCCAGCCAACCCTCAGTGTTGGCTTTCCTTATTGCCAAACGGAAGGCAAGCTTCTTGAAGCCTATGGAGTTGCCCGCGTACTGTGTGTTGACGCTGTAGATGGTGTTGTCCATGTAGTCGATGTAGATCCGTTTTTTGTCATGTTCTGCGCTGACCATTCTATCGGTTAGTTTCCCTGATGAATGTACAACACGCAAAAAGCTCGTGTCCGTACCTGATTGGGTGAAAACTTTGTAGCCAGACCTGTATAGCAGATCTTCTGAGTGAGCAACATACCATGAGTCGGTGCATTGCAGCCCAAGAATCGTGAACACCGAGTTTGTAGGTCCTAAAGAAAGAAAACGGGCAATCATCGTACGCCCAGCCATGGAATCTCTGAGCAAACCTTTCACGTCTGCCAGACCTTCTTGCCTGTCAATTTGGTTTAGGGCTTTGCTTAGGAAAACTCGGTTGGGTACAAGATATTTTGTGGCTTCACGGTCTCGTCCCTGATCATAGTAGCCATCAAAGTGGATGGTGTGCCCTTCAATGTTCAAAGGGGCTTCTTCTTTGGTTTCGATTGCCTGTTGTCGGATGTGAGCTTTGTCCTCTTCGGAATCGCTGCAAATGAATATGTGCTCGGGGTTGCAGAGGTCTGCTGACTTGGCTATGAATTCGTGGACTTTGGGAATTGATATTTCACACAATTTCCTGTAATCTGATTTGCTTAATTTAGGGCGTAACGCGTCAATGTAAGGGTTCATGGTTTATCATCTATTACTCAATGTTGATTGCTGGTTAGAAAAGTTTAAAAACTGCTAACACTTTTAAAGCTTACGTTAACAAAATGTTAATTG
>CAZJLG010000297.1:0-2125 GCA_964546665.1 uncultured Candidatus Bathyarchaeia archaeon | reverse complement strand
TGGTTTCGGATTCGCGGGCATCCTCTCTTGTAGCCGCAAAACTGCTGGACATACCCCGACTCTGCATTTTGAACCAGTTTCAGGTCTTCATTCCCCGACGAAAAAGGTTCCTGAAGCTGGCCAGAATAGCAGACGCCACCACTTTGACTCTTGTCGGAAGAGTGTGGGCAGAAGTGAAACAGATTCTTATTCCAGACTTTCCTCCGCCCTACACTATCTCAACCAAAAATCTGCATATTCCAAAGGCTTACCACAAAAAAATCAAGTTTATTGGTCCAATTCTTCCTGTCAACTCCAGCGACCTGCCGGACAAAAAAGTGCTTCGGAAAAAGCTGGGATTGGACGAAACTAAGCCTGTGATTTTTGCGCCCATCAGTGGACCTGCAAAGGAGCGTGCCTACTTCACGGGGGTTCTCAGGCAGATTTTCAGCAGGTTTCCTGACGATTACCAGATTGTCATGTCGTTGGGTTACCCGAATTCTTCAGTGGAGACTGTTGCTAACGGAAACCTGATTATCCGCGGGTGGATTCCGAACCGTTTCGAGTACCTGAAAGCCTGCGACTTTGTTGTTTCCCGTGGCGGTCACGGAACCTTGTCCCAGTCGATTTGTTACGGCAAGCCAGTGATTCTTGTTCCTACGCCAAGCCACACCGAACAATTCAACAACGCAAAAAAGGCTAAGGACCTGGGAGTCGCAGAGATTATTCAGCAAGAGGACCTTACAAGAGATTCGCTTTTGGCGGCTGTCCGAAAAGTTTTGGAGAAAAAACAGTTTCAGGAGAGGTCAGAGCAGCTTCAGAAGGAAATCTCAAAATGCAACGGCTTGGAAATCGCCACAAAAATAATCGCCGACACCGCATAAGAGAGACTATGGAGAAGCTAATCTTTTTTGGTTGAATCGGCTGTTCTTTTTTTGTAGTTCATTCCGAGAACGTAAAGTTCCGCGCTTTTGGCTCTGCTAGCCCTTGGCTTGACAAGCTTCACGAAACGGAAACATTGCCTCACTTCGTTAACGAAGCGGTTTGTTGAGCTTCCCTGAAATACCTTAACGAAAAAGTTTCCTCCGTATCGCAGAATAGAAGCCGCGACTTTTAGTGACTGGGTTGCGAGGTCAATTTGGCGGGCGTTGTCAAGCTCCCAGATTCCAGACACGTTAGGCGAAACGTCTGAGATAACAACATCGGCGGAGCGGGGCAAAAACTCTTGGATGTCCTCGATTGTTTTGGGTTCAGAGATGTCGCCGATGATTGTGCGGACGTTAGATGCATCAAGAGGCTCTATATGCTTCAGGTCAACTGCCAACACAAAACCTGAATCTTCTACAAGTTTGTTGGCCGCTTGCGTCCATCCTCCCGGCGCAGCCCCCAAATCAACCACTACGTAGCCGGGTTTGATGAAATTGTGTTTCTTTACTGCCTGAAGAAGCTTATAGGATGCGCGGGAACGAAATTTTTCTTCTTTTGCTTTCCGGTAATAATATTCTCTTTTCCGCTCTTTAACCCAGGCGTTAGGCAAAACTAGCTTTCACCATCAGATTCAGCTTCCTGCATGTCTACGCCAAGAATCCAAGCCGTCAGTCTCGGGCATTCGTTTGGAGAAATTGGGCTCCAGGCTCCGCATCTTGCATCGTTAGGACACATTAGACAGGGAGAATCGATAATGGAGTTGAGAGATGCAGGTTTGCGTTTCGGGAAAAGCCGGTACGTCCATCTTCCTTCAGATAGCTCTTTTTCGCGGAGAATCAGACCCTTGATTTCCAGTTTCAGGGCGATTCGGCTTCCTTCTCTGCTTGTGGCGTCCAGTTTTCGCCACAGTTCGGATTGAAGCACTCCGTCGTTTCCGTTGTTGCAAATTACATCTAGGGCTTTGTGTTCTAGTTCGTTGCGTCTTGGCATATAATGTCTGTCCTTCCAGTCGTCAATACTATATAAGCCACTTCAAAGCATAAAAAGGTGTGTGTTTTTGCAGATTCAAGCATATTACCGAAAAAGAAGAGTTTTTGGCTCTTTTTGACTGAACTGCGAAACGTTTTAACACCCCCAAACAGCAATATCTTCTCTGCAAACCAGAAAACAACCCTTAACTATCTTTGAAAGGAGCCACAAGCTTGCCTACACAAAACTC
>CAZJLG010000296.1:0-2127 GCA_964546665.1 uncultured Candidatus Bathyarchaeia archaeon | reverse complement strand
TGCCACGCCCCTGAACATATTAGCTTCCTAATAGAGGTACATTGTTGAAAACAGTGTTTTTTCTAAAAATCATCACCGAAACCAGTTTTTATGCTTTCATTTGCTCGTTAAACCTGTTTTCCGATGCTTGAACCTGCTTTCTAAGTAGAATTTTGACGATTGCTTTCGAACCTTATATACGTGTCTAATTCTAGTTTTTGTGATGCATATTGCCTATGTGAGAGTTGCCTTTTCTGGCTGTTTTTTCTTCTCCATGCTTCTGTTGTCACTCGATTTCCACTCTTGTAAGGTCATAACAGCCAATAGGTGAACTCTATTTTCCAAAAATGGGCTTTGCTGTTCAAGTTTAGAGGGCTAAAAAGCAACTGACGTGCTTGATTTCAGAGTTTTTGTCTTGCTGATTTCCACGAAAGGTGACGAATCAAACAATTTTAACTCGTTAATTTAAAACTCCTTGCGTGACATATACTGTATTTAGCATTTTTGTGAAACTGAACATCGGTTCCTTGCTTGCTTAGCCCTGAAACGGGTTATGACTGAAGCGAATCCATACGAAAGCCGAAAGACTGTTGCTTCATGCTGTCGATTGAAGAAAAGACTAATGAAACTCCATCTTTCACCCTTTTTTTCAGTTATGGGTATGATATTGAAGTTAATTTTGGGGGAGCTTTTCCAAAATGTTTGGTAACGAAGGTGATAGTTGTGTTGGATAGCACGTCGCTTCTCTTTCTTGTGATAAACTGTGCGTCACGTTAGTTAACGAGATTTAATGGTCATCTGCTCTTATATTTGGCATCTGTTATAGTGTCTGTTTTTAACGTAAACCCGTTCTTTAGAGAAAATGTGCTTGCTTATTTTTAACTTGTTTGAGCATAGGTGGGGTGGTCACTTAGCCTGTATCCTCTTTTTTCGAATTGTTTTCATGTTATAGCTGTCAAAAACGTGATTGCACAGCAGTATAATAGGCGGGTTTGTGCACTAGCTTCTTTTGTTGAGGGGCGAAGAATATTAAACGGTCGATGTTGAATCCAATAAGGAGGCTTTGTCTTTGAACAGAATCGAAATCTTCGCTGTAACTGGTTTGCCTATTGTGAAAGAAGGCGACGACCTTGCTTCATTGATTTGCAACGCTGCAGAAAAGCAGGGAACTCCAATCCAGAACGGTGACGTCATCGTAGCCACCCACGTCATAGTTTCGCGGGCAGAAGGAAACATTGTAAACCTTGAAACGGTGACGCCTTCAGAGTTCGCCAAATCCGTTGCCAAAAGAACAGGCAAAGACCCAAGACTTGTGGAAGTCATTCTCAGAGAATCCAGAAGCATTGTCCGAATGAGAGACGGAAAGCTCATCACCGAAACTAAACATGGTCTGATCTGCGCCAACTCTGGAGTTGACGTTTCCAACGTCTCTGGAGACAGCAACGTGGCGCCTCTGCCTGAAGATGCTGATCAATCAGCCCTGGCGATACGGCAGAAGATAATGCAAATTGTTGGGAAAGATGTTGCAGTTATCGTATCGGACACTCACGGGCGCCCTCTTCGGCAGGGTGAAATCAACATAGCTTTAGGCACTTCCGGCTTCGAGCCACTACGTGATCGGAGAGGCGAAAAAGACCTTTTCGGCTACACAATTAGAGTTAAAAGAACAGCCATAGCCGACGAGTTAGCCTCAGCCGCTGAGCTGGTCATCGGGCAAACAAACGAAGGAATCCCCGCAGCAATAATCCGTGGATATGATTACCCAAAATCTGAAACTGCGAACGCAAAGAAGATGATTCGTCCTCCGAACGAAGACTTGTTTGTCTAAGACTTTGGAACCGAAAGCAGATGACAACAAAAACAGACGTCATAGTTTCCATACTGAAGCATACCCGCAGCGGTCCCGTTCCTGAAGAGGCTGTTGCTATGGACGCAAATGTTCCTGTTCAAGTTGCCAACAATGTTTTGATGGGTCTTCGTGAAACTGGACTCATCGAATACGAAAACGAACAAATCGAACTAGCTTCGAACCAGCGAGTCAAACTTGCCATTCACGCCATCAACCATGGAACAGACATTGAAAGAGTCTGCAGAGTTCTTGAATGGAAAGAGTTTGAAAATTTTGCAGCCACAGCCTTTGAAGAAAAC
>CAZJLG010000295.1:0-2129 GCA_964546665.1 uncultured Candidatus Bathyarchaeia archaeon | reverse complement strand
ATCCGGCGTTTCCTGTTTGGTCAGGTATTTTTCGATGCCGCCTTCGATTCTGCCGATGACTATGGCTGGCGTGGCTGTGGCATCCTCAGCTGCTTTCCGTAAAATTTCATGGTGGTCTGCGGTGACTACTACTCTGGAGACTATTCCGTCGAAAGCTTCTGCATAAGTGTCTTCGATTTCAGCACTCATGGAATCCCCTGTGTAATGTTTAGCCTAACTGTCCTATAGCCTCTCCCCTCACAGTCTTCCTGAAGACGCTGCTCTCCCGTTTCAATCGCTCAACATTCTCAGCTGTTACTCGCTCAACCTGAGGAAGGCCGTAAGGAAACAGCAGGGAAATCCGCTCACGCAGCACCGGAGAAGCAGCCGATTTTTTGAGTCCTGAGGGAATCCATTCTTCAACCAGCCTAAACACTCCTTCTTTTCCGTTGCTTCTGAAGGCTTCTGCCAAAACAGACGTCGCAGCGGTGTTTCCTGAAAGAACCGCAACATCCGACTCCCGCACAGAATAATCGTTTCCATTAAATGAGACAGCTAATCCCCCATTTTCTCTAACCAATCTTAGGGGAGGAGAGTCGGTTATGCTGTCGCCCACATACATCACCCTGTCAAGGCTGCAGCCCATCCGCTCAACAATGTCCAGCACAGCCTTTGCCTTCTCTGTTCCGCCAACAGGATTAACCTCAGTCAGCATCTTGCCCGATTCCATGTTTGGCAGCTCTTTCCAGAATATCTCATCCAACCGCCGAATAGTCTCTCTGTCTCTTTCGGAAAAGTCGTTGACGGAATCTGCATTTTTTGGGATTTCAATCATGGACAGTGCAGCTATCTCTCTTTGAAGTTCCCGTAGCCTCTTCGTCTCCTCAGCGGGTATGTCATATTTGTCGAGGTTCAGGCGGGTGCAGTAACAGTTCTCAAAGGGAAAACCCGTCAGCGTGCACAGCGAAGAGATGTATTGCTCGTAGCTGGTGCTGACAATAAAAGAGGGCATAAGCTTCCTGACGAAGATGAGTGTATCTTTGGCTCCGGGAACCAGCAGAACGTTTCTAGCAGAAAAATAGGTTATCTTCTCATCTGTGGCGCCGTAGGCTTTCAGGAAAGGAAGAATCAAACGTAATGTGTCGCCAGCCTTGTAGCCGGGCTTCTTGACAACATCCGCCAGAACATCATCATACTTGCTTATCAGAGCAAAAAAGCTGCCTCCGTCAGGAACAAAACTGTCTGTCAACTCGAAGGCATTGTCATTCTTTGAGATGGGTCCCTCACAGTCAGATACGAAAATCCTCAGCTTATTATAGGACGCTTCTGCTGGCATCAGCGCCTCCTCAATTCACCCATATGTTTAACGCTTTGATTAATGTGCTTTTTCGCTGCGATGTCACTTCGGTTCCACAATGCACCACCTTTAATCGCATCTATGCCCTCTAGAGACTTTTCTCTTGCCTCCTGAATGCTGTCGCCTAAGCCCACAACGGCGACGGTGCGGGAGCCAAGCGCAAAGTTTTCGTTGTCTCTCAGTTCCATGGAGCCAGGATAAACCCGTATGCTCCAGTCCTTTTTGGCCAGTTTCTGCGCTTCCGTCAAGTCTATGGCCGTGTCCACTTCGGTTTTGTCTATTCTGTCAGGATATGCGGTTGAGTAGCCGCCATAGTTGGGCGGAACCTTGTAGGTTACAACAGTCGCCTTTTTTACAAAGTTGACTTTTCTGAGGTTTCCGTCCCGCATGTTGTAGCATACATCAACGAAGTCGTCCGCTAGCGCGGGCAGCAGATTCATTATTTCTGGGTCTCCGGGTCTGCTGTTGACCTCCAAGATTTTGGGTCCCTTGTCTGTGTGGATGAAGGCGGCGTAGAAGGGGATTCCTCGCAGCTCAGGATTGCTTCCTTTTCCCTTCAACTCCACAAAAACCCTGTTGACAAGCTCAACTTCTTTTTCTCTGTCCCTCAGAGTCATGAAGGGCAGTATATCGTCTGAGTCCTTGTATGCGCCCATCCCTCCAGTGTTGGGTCCTTTATCCTCGTCGAAGGCTCGCTTGTAGTCTCTGGTTTCAGGTAATGGAATCAAACGTTTTCCATCACAGAAGGCTTGGAAGCTGGATTCTTCGCCCTCAACCTTCTCCTCGATTATCA
>CAZJLG010000294.1:0-2147 GCA_964546665.1 uncultured Candidatus Bathyarchaeia archaeon | reverse complement strand
CGGAAATGTTGTATTTAGCCATCAAAGAAGGATACATCGAAGAAAAATCAACTTCTCCCACCCCTTCATGGATTCCCATCCTCGGCTCATACACAAACCCGCCACGGTCCCCCACCAGCAATTGATAGGCGGACTTGAAAGCCTCCCCCACATGCTTGTTACGAGGAACAAGATAACCATCCTTCACTGCCTGATAATTCTGAAGAGACGACATGCTAGTACCAATCGAAGACCGAGCAGCCCTATGCAAAGGCACCCTGCAACTGCGGGCAATCTCAATCAACCCCTCAAGCCCGCTTTCTCTCAAAATGAAGGTATTACTCTCATCAATGTGCACCCGCCCATAAAGCCGCCTTGTCGGAGCCCGATAAAAAGTCCGACCATAAGAAAAGTAGCTCCTCCCCCTCTTACGCTCAGCCACCAAAGGAGAACCATCCCTGCTCAAAACAAAACTACCCAAAACATTATTCACCAAAGCCCTCCGAGCAAGGTAAGGAAAAACAAACGAATCCCCACCACTTGTCAAAAGAAAGTCAGGATCAAACTTCCTAACAAACTCAACAATCTGCAGAAGCTTGTCGCTTTCTTCGCCAGAATCCACAACAAACTCTTTCCCTTCAACTGAAAGAACGGCCTTCTCTAACGGCTCATTAAACGCCGCTAACCTGTTCTTCTTGCTAACCTCTAACCTAAACTTAGCTATCTTGAGAGAAGGAACAGGATAATCGATGCTTTCCACAGAATCCAAAAGCCTATAATTTAAGCTACTTTTTCCAACTTCAACCTCGACAAAAGCAAGCGGAAACAAATCTCGCTCATACAAATACACCTGAGAAGGCTTCAAATCACAGTTATGCACCCGATAACGCAAATATCGCCCCGCCTGCAAAACTCTACGAACCAAAAACGAGGCTTTACTATAATCCTTCAGAACAACCTCAAGAACCCTCGATTTCTCAGAAGCAGTTGGACTAGCATATTTCTCCACAAATTTGAACGAATCCACAAAATCCTCAGCCAATACACCACAAAAAAGCTGGTTAACTTCATTCTCTTTGCATGAAACGTAGATTCTAGACCTGAACTTGTCCCTTAAATGCACGCGTTTACCGTCTTCAGCTATAATCCAGACACTCATCTCTTGAGGCGCTGAAGGGTAAACGTCAAATATCCAGCCTCTTAGTCGCCTAGGAAGTGCTGGATTGTTTAGATGTTGCAAGTAAATCCTTCTTTAACCTATTCAAAGTCTTCTGCTGATCCAGAAGAATAGACAAAACCATAGGCTCAAACAGCACCGGACGAGTGGCATTGCTTCCAGCCGACGCATAATTTCTGCAAATATCAATTAACTGCTCAAAGGCTTCTCTATCCTCTTTTCGCAAAGCACGAGCAAAGCCGCTCCATCGTTGCACTTCTCGGTCTAAAGCCATACGATAAGACTCAACAGTTTTACCCAAAAATCAAGCCTCCAAAAAATCTGCTAACGTAACTTCTTGAGAGGGAAATTTAGCTTTTCCCAACTTGAACTGTGGGTGCTTCTCCAAAACAAAATGTGGTATATTCCTAAATTTCTTAATTGACGCCACAACATTTGCTCTCCCACATAACACCTCTTCAAAGAATCTGCTGCGCTTGGACCAGAAACGTGGAGGATGTGTAGCAACCAAAATAACCCTGTTCCTTTTAGCAAAACTTGCCAGATAAGAAGTTAATTGAAGAAAAACTTCCTGAGCCTCCTTCTTCGGAACATCATTATCAAGAAACAACTCGGCAAGATTGGACAGAATAACAAGCTTGGATTCATACCTCTCAATGGCCTTCTGTAGCTGTTCAAAGACCAAAGAAGTTAGCTGATATGCTGTAAACGCCCTAGAAACAAAAATTCTTTCCAAAACCTCTTTCGGGTCAAGCTCAAAACTCTGCGCAAAAGCAGAAACATCATACAACCTGAAACTGTTACCCCCATCCACAAACAACACGTTAGTTTCTAAGCCACCCAACTGATAGGGAAGCTGAGCCCGAACACATAAGCTAGGTAACAAAGATTGAGCTGCCGAAGAACCATGAAGAACCGCAAAATCGCCAAACATAAAGCCAGGAAACAGACCGTCAATGTTCTCTATGTTCAGCGACAGCCTTAATTGCGA
>CAZJLG010000293.1:0-2153 GCA_964546665.1 uncultured Candidatus Bathyarchaeia archaeon | reverse complement strand
CCATAAGCGGCAGACGGAAGCTTCCGCGGAAGAATGTTTACGTTGAAGTTGTGCCAGAGATTATGAAGCTGGACCATGTTCTTAAGGAGTTGGAGGTCACCCGTGAGCAGCTCATTGATGTTGCAATGCTGGTGGGAACAGACTTTAATCCTGATGGCGTGAAGGGCATAGGACCGAAGACTGCATTGAAACTGATAAAACAGCATGGATGCATCGAGGATGCTTTGCCTGAGCTGGAGAATGCCGAGTTTCCTGTTGAACCCAAAAGAATACGGGATATTTTCCTTAACCCAAAAGTCACAGACAACTACAGGCTAGAATGGAAGGAACCTAACGTTGAGGGTGTGGTGGACTTTCTTTGCCGCGAAAGAGACTTTTCTGAGGATAGAGTGCGGAAGGCGTTAAGCAAGATGACTGTTGGACTGAAAGAGGCGAAAAGCAAAACAACTCTTGAATCATGGTTCGGCTAATGCCCGTTTATGGTTGGAAGCCGTGTTTGCCGATGAGGGGAACGAAGGCGACTCCTCCCAAGTTTTCTTCTATTGTTTTTCCGTTCTTCTTTCTGGCTCGAATCAATGTTTGATAGAACTGTGGACCTCCAACTGGAACAAGAAGGACTCCACCGTCTCTTAGTTGTTCAATTAGTGGTTTGGGTACTTCTGGACCTGCCGCTGCAACTAGGATACGGTCATAGGGCGCCTCTTCTGGGTACCCAACTGTTCCGTCCTGATGGATTACAGTAACTCGGTCGCCGTACCCCGCCTTTGTGATGTTTTCGTTGGCGAAGGCAGCTAACTCGGCTATTCGTTCTATTGTGTAGACGTGTCCCCACCTTTCTTTGGGTGCATCTGAGGGAGCCACAATCTCGGCAATTGTTGAGGCGTGCCAGCCTGAGCCGCCGCCCACCTCCAAGACTTTGTGTCCCACTTCCAGCTCAAGCGCTTCATCCATTATGGATACCATGTGAGGCGCGGAGGCTGTTTGCCCTGAACCTATAGGAAGCGGGCAGTCCGTTGCTGCGTTGACTTTCACGTTTTCTGGAATAAAGGGTTCCCGAGGCACCCGCTGCAAAGCCCTAATCACTTCAGGCGAACGGAGAATGCCGCTTCTGACCAATTTTTGAATTAGTTCTTCCCACTGCTGGCTCATACTTTATCCCACAGTAATATTGGAGGGCCTGTGCCTTAAATTTTAAGCAGAAAAACTGTTATCATATGCCTTCTACATCCGAAACCACGTTACCATGATTGATGCAAAATTCGGTAATCGTTGAAGAGAATTGAGCCATCCCCAGCACCAAATAATTGATTCAGCAAGTGACTTGTTGTGATTAAATGCGTGTATAGAAAAAATAAAATGGTTATGACCATCAAATATGAATCTGGTATACAGAACAAAGCAACAAAACTGAAGCCCAAAAACCGAACCTTAGCCAGTTCACACAAACATTCCGCATATTAGGCTCCTAATAGCAGTACATTGTTGAAAACAAACTTTTTTCTGAAAATTTTCTGCACAGCACAAGTTTTTTTCTAACGTTCACACATACGCGAGCATGCCAATTTTTGGATAGTTTTTATAGCTTGGTTTTGTTTTGGATAAGCGTATCAAGTTTCAGTTGAGGTGTGTTGATGATCGTGAAATGTTTCGCGGTTGGCTGGTTGTCCACAAACTGCTATGTTGTAGGCTGCGAAGAAACCCGAGAGGCAGCTGTTATTGACCCAGGAATGGAAACCGAAGAAGAAGTCGAACAGGTTCTAGATTTCATAAAAGAGAAGGGCTTCACAGTCAAGTACATCATCAACACGCATGGACACCCCGACCACATATCCGGAAACGAAGCCATAAAAGAGGCAACAGGCGCCCCCATCCTAATCCACGAAAGCAACTCTGAAGGCGTAAATGCCGACAGGAAAATCCGCGACGGCGACGTCCTTCAGGTAGGTAACTTCAAGCTGGCGGTTCTTCACACTCCGGGGCACACACCAGACGGCATATCCCTCCTAGGCGACAACGCTGTTTTTACTGGAGACGCTCTGTTTGCGGGGTCTATAGGGAGAACAGATTTTGTTGGCGGCTCCTATGATGCTTTGATGCGGTCAATTAAAACCAAGCTTATGTGCTTGCCTGACAACTTCACGGTGTACTGTGGA
>CAZJLG010000292.1:0-2160 GCA_964546665.1 uncultured Candidatus Bathyarchaeia archaeon | reverse complement strand
CAAATCCAAGTCTTTCCTGAAAATCTCCTTCAGAGCCTCATCATAGATGGCTGTGTCCTCGAAACTTTCCATCAGTTTGCGGAGGCTCACTTTGCTCAAATCAACCCATTTTTGTATGCCGCCGAATCGTCTGGCAACATGGAACATACGCCTTTTGAAGAGCCCAGTTTTGACTGTGGACCTGATCATGAGGTCTCGGATGTCCTGTGCGCTCATCATCTTCATGGAATCAAGCACTGTTATTATGCGGTCGGCGTTGACTGCACCCATTGTGTTAACGAAGATTCGGTAGGGGTCATGCTGAACAACGACGCTGTATCCAGTCTGGTCGGATAAGATGTGTCCCATTAGCTGAGCCAAAGCTCTGTTCGCCAATGACCCAAAGTTGGCTTGCATAATCACGAAGTTTTCCCAATCCTCGACCAGCACCCGCTTATCCGTGGGAACCGGGTATCCTTTCCGGACCTGCTCAACAGTTTCGCGGATTGCCCGTGCAACAGTTTCTGGGTCAGCAGGGTACCTTGCAGCCAGTGCTTCTGCGATTTGGGCGGCGGTTTTTCCGTTTTTGTTCTGTTCTTCTATGAAGCTTCTGATTTGTCCAACCTCCTGCGCCACAGCAAAGGGAACGGGAATCTCTTCTCCTATCCAGCTGGGAATGGCTCCTGTTGGGTCTTCAGTCTGCTTCACAAAGATTTGGTCTCCGGAAACGCTTACAATCTGCCAAGGCCTACCCTGAATAATGAACTTCACGCTGGGTTTACCGTACTCGGCAACGAAGGCTTCATCCAGCACACCCAAAGCAGAGTCCTGATTGGCGTCGATAACCAGAAACTTCTTTTCTGCAGGAATCATGGACAAGTTGTCGAAGTAGTATTCGTACAGCGGCTTTGTTTTTTGGGGCTTAGTGACCAGCTTGTCTTCTTCAGAAACCCATGCGAACCGTGGAAAACGGCGATGCATGTAATCAAGAACTTTGCTTATGTCATCGATTGTGAGGTTGGCGTAGGGGAAAGCCTTCCTAGCGAGGTCATGGATTTCGTTGAAGCTCCACTGTTTCTGCTTCATCAATAACCCGGCAATCTGATGAGCAAGAACGTCGTAGGGCTTCGGCGGAACCACCAGAGGCTCCAGTTCCTCGTTTATGGTTCTGCGGGCTATAGCCATAGCCTCTAGCGTGTCATCTGAATCCATGGTGAGTATAACGCCTTTTGGGATGCGTCCGACTCTGTGCCCGCTTCTGCCAATCCGCTGAATAAGACGCGTAACCTGTCTGGGACTCATATACTGAATTACCATGTCGATGCGTCCCACGTCGATTCCCAGCTCCAGAGAAGAGGTGGCAACGAGACCCTTCAGTTCGCCGTTCTTCAATCCCCGCTCTGCAGCTAGTCTAGAGGGCTTCGCCAAGGAGCCATGATGGATAGAGACAGGAAAGTTTACGTCCCAAACCTTGAATCTGCTCGCCAAAACCTCTGAGATGGAGCGAGTGTTCGTGAAGAGGAGAACTGACCGGTGGTCCTGGATGTAACGACGAATAACGCGAAGGCGAGCGGCAACCTCAGGATGAGTGAACAGGGACGCAGCCAAGTCGTAGTCTTCCTTTTCAGGTTGCGGAAAAAGTATCTTCAAATCCATCTTACGCGCCAAAGTAACAGTCACAATTTCGACTTCACGGTCTGAACCGACCAGAAACTGAGCAACCTTTTGGGGACTGCCAATCGTGGCGGATAATCCGATGCGCTGAAACTCTCTGCCTGTTACCCACCGCAGCCTCTCCAGCGCCAGAGACAGCTGACTTCCCCGTTTGCTGTCTGCCAGCTCATGAACCTCATCCACTATCACCCATCTGACTGCACTGAGGTGCTGGCGCATCAGTCTTCCAGGCAGTATGGCTTGCATGGTTTCAGGGGTTGTTATCAGCATGTCCGGAGGGCTTCTGGACTGTCTAGTTCTCTCCTTGGTGTCAGTGTCGCCATGCCTAACAGCCAACTTAATGTCAAGGTTGTTGCACCACCACTCCAGACGCTCAAGCATGTCCCTGTTCAAGGCTTTGAGTGGAGTAATGTAGAGGACTTTTATGCCCCGTCTTCTTTCAGGGGTTCTAAGAAGCATGTCAAGGACTGGAAGAACAGCTGACTCAGTCTTTCCAGTAGCGGTTGG
>CAZJLG010000291.1:0-2177 GCA_964546665.1 uncultured Candidatus Bathyarchaeia archaeon | reverse complement strand
AAAAGCGGAAAAATCAACCGTGTCGTTGTCGCTGAGAGCATCACAAAAATAAGTGACGTAAACATCGCTCAGGCAGTAGAAGACGCAGGTCTCAATTCCTATCTTGTTGAAGTAATTGACCTCAAAGACCACTGCGCATGGCCCCACAGGAAGACACCAAAAGAAGCCACTGAGAAAGCTAAAGCAATGCTTCTGTCAGCCATTGAACGGGCAAAACTTCTTGAACCCATCGAGAAACTAGAGTTCCCCGCCCTCAAATCCGCCCTAATTATCGGCGGAGGCATCGGCGGCATGCAAACCGCTGTGGACTTGGC
The DNA here is from genome assembly GCA_964546665.1 of uncultured Candidatus Bathyarchaeia archaeon. Taxonomy (GTDB): domain Archaea; phylum Thermoproteota; class Bathyarchaeia; order Bathyarchaeales; family Bathyarchaeaceae; genus Bathyarchaeum. Next base: position 1,863 of record CAZJLG010000291.1, on the reverse strand, counting down.
TGATTTAGGCTTCGAGGTGAACCTGATTGAGAAGTCGCCGTTTCTTGGAGGTTTGGCTGCCCGCGCTGGCAGATTCTTTCCAACAGACGACTGTGCAATCTGTATTCAGCCTCCTGCCTCTGACGTGAAGACTATCACTCATACTTCTCGGAAGTGTGTGTACCGTTCTGGTTTCAGCGAGATTCCTAACCTGAATATACTGTCAAACGCGTCGGTTGTGGCTGTTGAGGGTGTTCCAGGAAACTACAAAGTTACTGTCGAAAAGAAGCCGCGGTATGTTGATGCAGACAAATGTGTAGCCTGCGACAAATGTGTCTCTGTTTGTCCTGTTGAAACTTCTGACGCATACAATGCGAATCTGTCGAAGCGCAAAGCAATCTACATCAATGTTCCTGCTGTTTACCCGCAAGTCTATGCCATAGATGAGGATGCCTGCAAATTCCATGAATGCGCCAAATGTGTTTCTGCTTGTCCAACAAACGCAATTGATTTGGACCAGAAACCTGAGCATGTGACCCTTAATGTGGGCAGCATAGTTGTTGCAACGGGCTTCAGAGAATTTAATGCAAGCGCAATAAAAGAGTACCACTACGACGACTATCCTGACGTCATCACAAACCTTGAATTGGCTAGGATGATTGATGGGTTCGGTCCAACAGGCGGCGAAATTGTACGGCCTTCAGACGGCAAACCCGCCAAGAAGATAGTTTTCATTCAATGTGCTGGCTCACGAGACCGACGCTACAACCCCTACTGTTCAAGCATCTGCTGTATGATTTCATTGAAAAACGCGTCTCTGATTAAAGAAGCTAATCCTGACGCGGAAGTTTCTATTTGTTACATTGACATACGAACCACCGGAAGAGAACACGAATACTACTATGAACGCGCCAGAGATATGGGAATCAAATTCGTTAAGGGACGACCCACAGAGGTTTATGCTGACGAAGAGAAAGGCAAATTGATTGTCGACGTTGAGGATGCTCTTCTCAAACGTTTCCTCGACTTGGAAGCTGACTTGGTTGTTTTGGCTACTGCGATGGTGCCTGCTGAAGGAACCGCGGAACTTGCCGAGATGTTGGGTCTCGACTTGGAGGCGGATGGTTTCTTCAAGGAATACAACGCCAAACTGCGACCAACAGAAACCAAGCAGAAAGGAATTTTCCTGTGTGGAGGCACAACCTTCCCGAAGGATGCACCCACTTCTTCGTTGCATGCTCACTCAGCGGCTATGAAAGCTGCAAAGTTCTTGAACAGCGGCAAAATCGTTAAAGACCTGAGAACAGCTGAAGTCAATGACGAATATTGTGGTGACTGTGAGTTCTGTCCAGTAATGTGTCCGTATGGCGCCATAAGCTTGGAGCCGACAACTGAAGACCATTTTGTTGCCCGCATTAATGACCTTCTCTGTGAAGGATGTGGTGTCTGTGTTGGAACATGTCCACTGAATGCTATTGAACTTAAGCACTCTAAACCAAGCCAGATGGCAGCGCAGATAAATGCTCTCATGTCCGTGAATGGAACATCAAAGCCTCTGATTCTTGCACTATGTTGCCAAGAATGTGGGCACACTGCTGTCGATTCTTCTGGTATGGCTAAACTGGAGTATCCTGCTAACGTGCGAATAGTTAAGGTTCCGTGTGCGGGTATAGTTCGGGTTAACCAGATTCTTGAAGCCTTCAAAGCTGGCGCCCAGGGCGTTATGGTTGTGGGATGCAAAGCTGACGGATGCCACTATGAGGTTGGCAGTGAAAAAGCTAACCAGAAGATGGATTTCGCCAAGGTGCTGCTGAAGGAATACGGAATCGAACCTGAACGACTGGAAATGTTCAGAATGGTATACATTGAAGGTGCACAATTCGC
>CAZJLG010000290.1:0-2179 GCA_964546665.1 uncultured Candidatus Bathyarchaeia archaeon | reverse complement strand
GAGTTTTGCTGAAGAGGCGCAGAAGGCTAAAGAAAAGTACGACAGAAAAATGGAAAAATAAGAAATTTAGAAGTTTTCGACTTTTGTGGCTAGTTCTTCCAAAGTCTCTGTGAAGGGGTGTTCTGGTCTCTCTTCTGTGAATATGAAGTCTCCTGCTGCTCGAAGCACTTCGCAGAAGCATGGAATCGTAGCTAGCACCGGAAGACTGTGAATGTTCTTGATGTACTTGTTGAATTTTTTCTGTTCTTTCTCGGATGAGAGGTATTCTGCGATTACTTTGTTGAGCAAGATTCCTGTCTTTTTCTCGAAAAGGTCATAGAGTTCAGTGGTCATACGCTGGCTACCGTTGATGTCGGAGGCATCCAGGCTGGTTACAACCAAGACAACGTCCGCAGTGACGATGGCGTTGATGGAAGAATACTGGAGCCCAGGGCTGGTGTCGAAAATGATGTAGTCAAGGTCCATGTCGTTAAGAAGAGCTGATCGGAGAGACAGCAGTCTGCCTAGCGCCTTCATCTCCCACTTCCTGTCCTTTGCGGTCATGTCCCTGATTGCTTCAGTGGATGGGTTTGCCAATGCAACATATAGTTTGCCGTCGTTACCGTGATCTTTAGTCACGTCGACTAAGACTTTGTTGATTTCACAGATGCCGTTCAGGTAATCGTTTAGCCAGTAGTCTAAATTCTGTTTTTTGAATATGGCGTGGAGGCTTGGCGCGCGAAAGTCCAGGTCCATAAGACAGACTTTTTTGCCTTTTCTGGCGTATGTGGCTGCTAAGTTAACTGAAAGTGAAGTTTTTCCGGTTCCGCCCTTATATGAGTGAACTGCTATAATTTTTCCCATTCGATATCACCCCTCTTTGTCTACGAAAAAGTAAGCCTTGCGGCCTTTCCTTTCCTTTTTCATGTATCCCATGACCACTAGCTGGTTTAGATAACCGCTTTCCACGGCTCTTGCACGTTTTGTGTGTTCAGAAACCTCGTCAGCTGTTGCTTCCCCAAGTTTGCATAGGGTAACCGCTGTTTTTCTTAGATGGTCAGGTAGTGACAGCAGTGTCATTACGTCGAGTGCTTCAGGCAGATTTTCTGGGATTTCATGTGTGCCGTGTTTCTGGATTTCGATCATTACGTCTATTTTTTCGTTTAGCTGTTCCAGATTTTCTCTGATTTTTTCTAGAAGTTGTGTTGATCTTGCCTCAAGCTTTCTGTATGCTGCCATAGTTGTGGTCCTCAGCGTTTTTTCTGCACTTATATTAGTGTAGCACACATTTATTAAATCTTACGATATATCAGTTCATATTCTCGATTTAAGGCAAACATGCACTAAAACCCGACCTGAAACTGACTGGACCTAAAGAATAAGAAAACAAGAAAATGAAAAAAGTGCCTCTAGTAAAGAGAAGCAGGTATTCTGGCCTGGCCATCTTCAATGACTGGCAGCATAACCTTCAATTCTCTGAAGTACTTGAGAACTTTTAAGCCCTTTTCTGAGACGGCGTAAACTATCCGTTTCTTGCCCACCGTCTTCTCTTCAACAAGCTCTTGCTCGATAAGGAAATCCAAGTACTCTTTGAGGACGCTGCAGTTCACATTGGCCTTGTACATGATGTGTGTTAGCTTAAGTGGGCCACGCTGAGCTAGCACCTTGAGGATGTCGATATACATTTCGAGTTTAGATCTTCGCATGTTAACGCCTCTTTTGTTTATTTTTTCCCATTTTTATATATATCATTTATGGATTCAAGGTAAGTTTTTGGTATTTTTTGCTATTGAGCTTCTTTTGATTGTATTTTCTGGAACACTATTAGCCGATTCTGGAGCGCTGTAACCATGTCATCTGCAAGGATGTATTGAAGTTCGGGAGAGAGCGTGCTGATTTCGCTGGTGAAGGCTTCAAGCATCATCTTCTGCAGTTTCTTCCGGTTCTCGGGGGAGAACGATTTTTTCATCACATTTTTCTCCTAACTGATGTTTGGCTTAATGGTGACTGTTGGTATTTAACTAACTTATGAACGAGAAATATGAACCCAGAATACACGTTTTGACATATCATGTTTAGAGAAAAAACTTGGACATAATCAACTAGTGTTTCCATAATTCCTTCCGATGTTTTCTGAAGAAGGAACGAACTGACTCTGCCAAGTCATATTTTTCTACTTCTTTGAAGGGAACCCATCTGG
>CAZJLG010000289.1:0-2181 GCA_964546665.1 uncultured Candidatus Bathyarchaeia archaeon | reverse complement strand
TTCCCTCCATCTTTTCCAACATACTTACTTTTCAACTTTTCTGAAATCTAACTTGCTGACTCATCCTTTTTCTCTGCTTCATCCAATTTTTTGCTTAGGCTCAGCATTTCTGAGTTAGCCTTTCGGACAAGGTCAGCGACAGTGTCCGTGTTGATTATGCCCGCTTCTAAAGCCAAACTTTTGGCTTTCTGATAGGCTGAACTGAGAAGATAATTGATGTTTTCTGGAAGAGGAATAGCCGCCTCCAAACTCAAGTTGAAAGCAAACTGATGAGCCTCTTCAACGCTTCGCCGAACCGCATCAAGGTCCACCGTCAGGTCTTCTTCGGTCAGGATCACTCCATCATCGTAGACAACCTTTAGGCTGAGCCCAACCTCCACAGGCTTTATTCCAAGCTTAGAAAGCAAACTTGCAAGCTGAGCACTTATTGCTTCGCCTTTCTTTACAACCATAGTGTCCTTAGCAACATAGACGCTTCCCGATTCTATTCGGGTACGTAAACCCACAGCAGTGAACTGGCTAATTATCGGACCGGGAGGCAATCCCGTGTTGCCGGCAGGCACAACAACGTCGAAGGCAGCCAAGTCGCCTGCCCTAGCCGCCGCCTTTACCCTGCTTTTTTCCAGAAGAATAACAAGCTTGAAGGGATTCAGGTTTGTGAAAAGATACAGGTTAGGTCCTGTCAAGTATTCTTCAAGGTTTTCTATTCCAGTCTTGTTGGCTTCAGAAACAGCCCGTCTTATGAGAGAATTTTTGACAACACGCACGTATGCGCTGGTTTCCAGTTTTTTCCTCAGCTGCTGAAGATTGGCAGCCCTCACTTTTTCTAGGCTAGCAATTGCCACTGCATGGTATTTACCTAGGCAGGTTGCTAGCTCTTTAACTTCGTCAGCCTTTAACAGAGTTGATTGACGGACCACCATAATGTTTCCCTACATAGCCACCTTAACTGAGGAACCCATAGAAGTTTTCAGGTAAACCGACCTGAAGTTTTTGATTCCCCTCTTGAGTTTTCCCTCGATTCGCCTCACAACCGCCTGAACGTTATCAGCAATCTCCTGATCTGGCATCGACTCGTTTCCGATGCGGCACTGAATAACTGGTTGCCCCCGCATCCTCACAAACACAATGTTCTGATGCTTCTCAATCTGCTCCTGTATGTCAGCGTTTGGGGGCACAGGCGTAGGCATCTTCCCTCTTGGTCCAAGGGAGGCGCCGAGGCTCTTACCCACAAGGGGCATCAGGGGAGCTTGAGCTATGAACAGGTCATAGTCTTTGGCGATGTCTTTCTGTTTTTTCTTATCAGTCACTAAAGATTCGAGTGCAGCTCTTTCAAGGACAAGGCTGGCTCCTGCCTTTTTGGCTTTAAGCGCCATCTCGCCTGTGGCTATAACACAGACTTTCACTTCCTTTCCGGCAGAGTGGGGTAATTCAATACGTTCCTGGATTCTGCCTTCAGGCTTCTTCATGTCAATGTTTTGCAGGTTTATGGCGAGGTCTATCGACTGAGAAAACTTCCGTTCCTTAGCGCTGCTTTTAACCTCTTTCACTGCAGCAAGGAGGTTTTTCATGTTCAACGGCATATTATGAACCTCGCGCCAATGACGTACAAGAGCCAGTTATAAAAATCTTATTACTTTTAAGCCTATTTCACTAGTAAGGCGTCATGTTTTCCTTCAACGATTTCCTGCTGAACTTCCCGCGGGTCTTTGCCTTCAACGGTTACGCCCATGCTGACGCCGGTGCCCAGAACCTCTTTGACAGCTGCCTTCAGGTCCCTACCCAAAACATCAGCACGTTTCATGTTAGCAATCTTAACCACCTGCTCCAAGGACAGGTCACCAACTTTTTCGGTGTTTGGAGTCCCTGAGCCCTTGCTTACTCCTAACTCGCTGACAAGCAACGCCGCAGTTGTGGGCGTGCCTACGGTTACTTCAAACTCTTTGTTATCGGTGTCAACACTGATTTTCACTGGCACTTTCATGCCGGCATAATCTTGTGTTATTTCGTTGATTTTGTTCACTATAGCCAGAACATTGACTCCCAATGGTCCCAGCGCGGGTCCAAGCGGAGGTCCAGCTGTAGCTTGTCCACCGTTAACCAGTGCTTCAACAACTTTCTTTTCTCCCATGTTTCTATTCTTCCTTTTTGGCTTTTTCAACAAGTTTCACGTAGTCTGCG
>CAZJLG010000288.1:0-2181 GCA_964546665.1 uncultured Candidatus Bathyarchaeia archaeon | reverse complement strand
ATCAAACGCATCGAGAAACATGTACTGAGAATCAACGAAAAAAGAGAAGAAGAAAAGACCCAGCTTGATAAGCTAAGAACCCAACGTAACGAGCTTAAAAAGGAAATGGATGACCTTCGCGAGGAATTAGCAGAATTACGTCTGAGAACGGACCCAGCAAGAATTCAGGAGATGGAGATTCAACGGGAAAAGACAGGGAATGGTCTCATCGAGTTGCGGCAGATAATGGGTAACACAGAAACAAACCTTGCTACGCTTCAATCCACCTTTGGAAACGTCCTCAAAATAGGCGCAGACAACATCAGAATCCAGCTACGAAAGCTGAAAGCCCAGATTCAAACGGTTGAAGAGGAAGTGGAAGCAGCCACCAAAGAAAAAGCGGCACTTGAGGAGGAGCTTCTAGAACTGGGAACCAAAAAAGAAGAGCTTTCTCGAACAGTTCTAAACGCAAAACAGGAATCCAAAAAATTCACGGTCCAAATTGACGACATCGACAAGAAGCTGCAAAGATTGGACTCCATATATGAACGCTCAGACAGGCTCTATAATGAGCTGCAATTCACTCTACAAACCTGCGAAATGAAACGGGAACAGCACTCTCAGCGACTACAAGAACTGGGTTATGATGAGCCACTGCAGATTTCTCCTGAACAGTTGGAGACAGCTGAAACATCTCTTAGGCTTTTGCGTCTTGAGTTGAATCGGCTCGGCGCCGTGAATCAGTTGTCTCTGGACCACTACTCTGAGCAGGCTTCGCGGTACAAGGAACTGTCCATACGTATGAATGAACTTGAAAAAGAAAAACAGTCTATCCTAGCGTTTATGGATGAAATTGAGAGGAAAAAAAAGGCAGTTTTCATGGAGGCTTACAACACGATTAACGAGAGATTCAGCAATTACTTCACAAAGTTAACGGGCGGAGGCGAAGCTTCGCTGATACTGGAGAATCCCGAAAACCCCTTCGCTGGAGGAATGGACATGAACGTGCAGTTTAGAAACAAAGCATCCATCTTAGTAAGCGGAGCCAGCAGCGGCGAAAGGTCAGTGTCTGCTGTCGCATTCATTTTTGCCCTGCAAGACTACATGCCCACAGCCTTCTACCTGTTTGATGAAATCGATGCTCACCTTGACCCCTTCCATGTATCTAGGCTGGGAGACCTTCTTTCTGAGATATCCACCAAGTCCCAGTTTGTGGTTATCACGTTGAAGCCTGAGATGGTCAGCAGGGCAAAGAAAGTTTGGGGAATCTATGAACGCAGTGGATACTCTCATGTTGTTTCAGCAAAGATTAAGGATGCGGCATGATGTCAAAGTCTATGGAGAAACCTTACTATTTCCGACCGCCCTTAAGTATTCTGTTTGAGATTCACAGATTAGAGAAGGTAATGCCCTGGGACGTCAACATTGCCTATCTGCTAAAAACGTTCTTGGATGAGATGGAGCAACATGGAGAAGTAGATTTCAGAGCTTCAGGAGTTGCGTTAGATTCATCCACAACAATCTACCTGATGAAGACCAAGCTCCTGCTGAAACTTGAGGAGCCTCCGCCACCACCCAAAAGCACACCAGAGTTCGTTCCTCCAGCAATGTTCCTTCCTCTCCGCTACGAATTATCTTCAACGACTCTCGAAAATCTGCTAGATGTGCTGGATGAGGTGCTGAAAGGCGAAACTTCGCGTCCTCCACCAATGCCTCAGCCAATCCTACCCACTCCCGAGATTCTCCCTCCAGTTGACCTCTACCTGCTGGAAATCGACAAACACATGAAAATCATTTACGCTCAGCTTCTCCAACTTGCAAGAGAAGGGGAGCTGATAGCATTCTCCAAGCTTGTTGCTGGACTAGAAAAGATTGAGGCAGTTAAAACATTCATTATTCTCCTGTTTCTTGCCCAGAGGGGAAAGATAGGGTTGTGGCAGGAGGAAGAAATGGAAGAGCTGTACATAACCGTAACAGGAGATCCTGTCCTTGACGGAAAACGAACAGAAATCATCTGATGAACTTAAGCAGAAGCTGAAACATAAATTAGCCTTACTGGAGGCGGGGCTTTATGTGGCAGGGCGTCCTCTTGACCTGAAGACTTTGGCAAGTGTTGTTGGAACGCGCTCTAAAAAGAAGGTTAGAAAACTCGCCAGAATGCTGGTGGAGGATTACAGGAACCGTGACACCGCCATTGACGTC
>CAZJLG010000287.1:0-2190 GCA_964546665.1 uncultured Candidatus Bathyarchaeia archaeon | reverse complement strand
GGTTTCATTGAAGACTGGCGTGTAAACGTCAGCAGGGTCTTCAGGATACTCCCAGAGCACCCTTTCACTTGAATCAAATTGAAGCAAATAGAAGTTCACCGCGTCTGGGCTAAAGTAGTTCACCGGAAACAAGATTACTGCAGCCTCATTTGGCACTGAATTCTCGTTTACGTATTGGCTTGCCGCTTGGACAGGAACCTGAACATGCTCCTTTTCTAGCCAGTAGTAAGCGTTCATTAGACTATAGATGACAGAAATGGCAACCAGCACCACAAATAGGACGGCAGCAATCTTACGCAACAGTGTTCTGCGTGGTTTGGTATGGTGTGCTCTGACAGGCGCCGTTAGTTTATTCCAGATGAACAGAATGAAGTCCGAAGCGGAGACTGCCAGTATAGAAAAGAGGGGGATTACGTAGCGCCAGTTTCTATTAGATATAAAGAGCGTATAGAAAACGTAAACCACTATGAACCAGATTAACGAGAACTTGTCTTCTGGTTTTCTTCGCCATAACCAGTAACTTAAGCCAAGAAAAGCAAAGATGTAGATGGGAAACGAAATTGGATGCAGATCCATGTAGGGATAAGTCATCTCTACAAGATAGAAAATGGGAAGAGGAATCCGCCCACCATACTCAACTCTTTCATCACTGCCCTCCGAAAGCGTATAAAACCATCTTGAAATAGCCTCAGGAGTGACCTGCTGAGACATAACAAGAAGCCACGGCACAACAATAGCCCCCGCAACAATTGCCAACAAAACAAACTTGCGCATATTTCTTGTTAGGCGCTTCCTCAACATCAGGAGCCAACTAACGAGAATAACTACACCGCCAACGATAGTCTGATACTTGGCAAGAACCCCCAAACCCAGCGCCACGCCACTTAAAATCAACAGTTTTTCCTTGTTTGTTCTCATCCAAGAGAAAAACAGAAGCAAAGAAACAGAGAAAAAGAACAGCAGCATAGTTTCGATAAGCGCCATTCTACAGAGAATCATGAATCCTGGCATCGTCGCCAACAAAACACTAGAAAGAATAGCCTGTTTGTGTCCATACAGCCGATAAGCATACTCGAAAACAGCCCACACCGAAAGAACACCGAAGACGAGGGCAACAAGTCGAGCTGCGAAGAGGCTTGGACCCAGAATCTTAAAGGCTAAAGCTGTGGTGGCATCAAATAACGGAGGATAGTAGGAAAAATGCAGGTAATCCTGGAACTGCCCACGGCTTAACTGTAATCCGCCAACCAGATGCTGTGTTTCATCCCACTGAATCAATGCATAATCTAAGTACAACGACAAAACGGCGGCATAGACCAGAAGAAACAGCAGAAGAACTAAACGCCACCGGTTGAGGCGCCCCACAACACCAGAGAAAACAGAAGCAAACCTACTGACCATTGCATATCCCCAACCAATCAGAGCGTATAATCTGCAGATACTTAAAACATCTACAGCATATATAAAAAACGGAAACAGATGAACAATAACCGTAAGAGTTAGAGCAAATTTAGGCTTAGAAACTAAATAGGTTACTATAGTTTATGATGGAAATATTTTCAAAAAAAGCTGGATGTTTAGAGAATTGGCGCATACGCAAAAGAGTATTTACCATCCAAGGAGTGTTCATCTTTCAAGTCCTATGCGTTAAACGCCATGCGGAACGAAAAATGAGTGTATAACAAGAACCTTCGCTGGTTGGGAATTAAAAATTAAATATGATGGAAACCAGAAAAAGGGTGATGTGAGGGAAGATGCATTCGCAAAAAAAGATGAGACTAGAGTGGAAAACCAACTATCAGCTTGAAGCTCTTAACGAAAAAGGCATTTCTGTAAAGTTTGATGCCCCCTTAACGCATGGTGGAGAAGAAACGGCTCTCTCACCCATGGAGAATGTTTTAGCAAGTCTGGCTGCGTGCAGCAGTTTTCATGTTTTAACTATACTGAAAAAAATGAGACAAAACGTGAAAAAATATTCTGTTGAGGCTACAGCTGAACGAAGAGAAAGCCCGCCTCCAAGGGTCTTCACAAAAATTCACCTCAAATATGTTGTTAAAGGTCCACACATTAATCCGGAAGCGGTAGAGAAAGCAGTGCGTCTTTCAGAAGAAAAATATTGTTCAGTGGGTGGAATGCTAAAAAAGGCAGTTGAAATCACATCATCATATGAAGTGTCAAATGAGTAAAGAA
>CAZJLG010000286.1:0-2190 GCA_964546665.1 uncultured Candidatus Bathyarchaeia archaeon | reverse complement strand
CGATTGGCGCCTGTTCTCTGCTTGAGCCGCAGCCAAAGTTTTTGCCGCCAACAACTATCGCGCCGTCGGCTGCTTTTTCGGGAAACTTTGGGTCTAAGCCTTCCATGGCGTGTTTTGCCAGTTCGTAGGGGTCTGTGTGGACCAGGTATGGTCCAGGCAGAATCACGTCTGTGTCCACGTTGTTGCCAAATTTGATTGCTTTTCCGTTTATGGTCACTTTAGTGCACCTTCTCCATTACTTTTCTGGGGTCTGTGATTGTTCCTGTTAATGCTGAAGCCGCAACCGTGGCTGGAGAAGCCAAATACACGAAGGATTTGGTGCTTCCCATTCTGCCGATGAAGTTTCTGTTTGATGTGCTGATGCAGGCTTCGCCGTCCGCCATGATTCCCATGTGCCCGCCTAAGCATGGACCACAGTTGGGGTTGCCTATGGTGGCGCCTGCTTCCATGAAGGCTTTGATTAGCCCCTCGTTTACGGCATTCAAGTATATTTCTTGGGATGCGGGAATCACAATCAGCCGCACGCCTTGGGCTATCTTTTTGCCTTTTATTATTTGGGCAGCGGATTGCAGGTCTTCTAGTCTGCCGTTGGTGCAGGAGCCTATGAAGGCTTGGTTTATTTCTGTGCCTGCTATCTCGGTTACTGGTTTGATGTTGTCGACTTGGTGAGGAACCGCAACTTGAGGCTCCAACTCTGAAATGTCCACGTCCACAACCCGTTCATATGTTGCGTCTGGGTCGCTTTTGACTGGATTAAAGGGCTTGTCTGTTCTGGCTTTGACGTAATCTAAGGTTTTTTGGTCAGGCTCGATTATGCCTGCTTTGGCTCCCATCTCCACAGCCATGTTGCATAAGACCATTCTGCCGTCGATGGTCAGGTCTCGTATTGTGGAGCCGCCGAACTCCAGTCCCTTATAGATTGCGCCGTCAGCGCCAATCTTGCCTATTATGTTCAGGGTCATGTCTTTGGCTGTCACCCATTTCTGGAATTTGCCTGTCACGTCAATTTTGATGACTTCAGGCACCCTAAACCACAGTTTGCCTGTTGCGAATACTGCAGCCATCTCTGTTGAGCCGATTCCCGTTGCGAAGGCGCCGAAGGCTCCGTAGGTGCAGGTGTGAGAGTCTGAGCCTACAATCACCTCTCCGGGTCGGACATGCCCCTTCTCAGGCATTACTTGGTGGCAGACTCCGCCTCTGCCTACATCATAAAAATTTTTGATGCCCTGTTCTTCAGCAAAGTTTCTTACAATCTTGTGCAGGCCTGCCGAAATCACGGAGCTGGCTGGAACCAGATGGTCTAGGATGATGACTACTTTGTCTTTGTCCCAGACTTTTTTGGCTCCAATCTCCCGGAATGATTTGATGGCTAATGGACCCGTCAGGTCGTGGGTCATTGCCACGTCAATGTTTGCTTCGACTATATCATCTGGGGAGACATGCTTTTTTCCTGAAGCATTAGCTAAGATCTTTTCTATAATGTTCATGGTACGTCACCTTCAATCTGTAGTTTCCATATAAATCTATCCGCTTCAACGTATGGACTAACATGTTTTGGTGAAACGAAAACGATTTTCTGAGAGGCTGTGCTAATAAAGCTTGAAGTAATTGAGCGAACTGCTTTATCGGAAGAGGAAACGATCCCTCATTTTACAACCTCTAACAAGCCAACACCAAGCTGTCTTAAAAATCTTTAGGCAATTCGTAAGCTTTTTATTGCATGTTCCTGCCTAGACGGTATGCTTGATACGGTCAAAGGGTTCTTTGCTTTCATTTCTGTTGAAAGGGGCATCATGCTTTTTATGATTGCTATGGGCGCAACGTTTCTGGTTGCCCGAAACCCCACCTTGACTGAGGCGGCGTATCTTGGCGTTGTCGCGTTTTGTTTGTGGAGTGGCGTAGATGCAATCAACAACGTTTATGATGTGGATTTGGACTTGAAGTCTGATTCCTTCAGGGCAAACTTTACACGGAGCCTAGGAAGGTTTGGGCTCTACATTTCTTTAGCCATATTTGTTTTGTCGATGGCTTTAGGTTTGATAACTGGAATTCAGTTGGTGACTGTCTTTATTTTTGTGGGAATCATTGCTGGCATTGTTTATTCGGTGCCGCCTTTCCGTCTTAGACAAACAATCTACAAGCCCCTAGTGAACGTGTCTGTGGGTGCCGTGCCGGTTCTTATTGTGGCGT
>CAZJLG010000285.1:0-2201 GCA_964546665.1 uncultured Candidatus Bathyarchaeia archaeon | reverse complement strand
TAACAACTCTTGGACCTTGAACTCCGCCTGTCCAAATGAAAAGTGAGCATTCAATTTGGGTGCCATCATTTAAAATGACGGCGTCAGGCTTGACCTCGGAGATGAATTTACCGAAAACAAGTTCCGTTCCCATCTCTGTTAAAACTTGCTCTACTTTCTGGGAGAACGCGGGAATGTTCCATGAACGCAACAAAGTGTTTGAGCCTTCCACTATGGTGGTGCAGCATTTGAACTCTTCCGCGAATTCCCCGGCTAATTCCACACCCGTAAATCCGCCACCGCCAATCACGATTCTAGGCGATTTTTCCCGTGCAAAAATGGTTTTTAACTTATCCCGAACTTCCGTAGCGACTTCAACTGAACTAACGCACATAGAAAAGGTCTCAGCACCTTTTATATGAAAATAATTTGGTTCACTGCCCAAAGCGATAACAAGCTCATGATACGCCAAGTCGCCCTTATCGGTTTTCACCATTTTACCCTTTAAATCGATGCCTTTCACTGTTGCCTGAACAAACTGAATGCCTCTATTCCGCAACAACTCAGTCATAGGCACAGTTATATCGGAAGCTTTTTTGACGCCTGAGGCTACCTCGTAGGCAAGATGCAAATACTGATGATATTTGTTCCTGTCAACAAGAACTACTTGGACATCGTCAAGCTGTTTCGTGTTCTTGTCAAGTTTGATTGCGGTCATCAAACCGCTGTAGCCTGCGCCCAAAACAAGTAAAATCTTTTTCATTAGCTAAACCACCCTTTTAGACACCTAAACCTTTGACTGCAGTTTTCGTTAAAGGTCTTCCGAGCCTTGCTGTAAGAATCAAAGTGCTTGTGCGCTCCCATTTTTCTAATTTAAACTGCATTTTCTCTGGGTCTATCAGAACGCAGCAAGTCGTGTCCTTAACAATTATATGGTTGATGTCAGATTTAAGTCTCTCCTTAAAATTTCAGAAAGTTTGTCGTTTCTTGAAATGTCTTTATGGTTGTTGTAAAGCTCATATTGACTTTTAACGTAAATGAAAAAGGAATGGCTTGTTTCACCTGTCTTGTACAGAATTGTTTGGCACTAATACTTGCTGAACGTAAGTTTTGTGTGCAGTTCTCATGTTGTTGCTTGACTATATTCCTAGAATAAGCAGCCATATGTTGAGGTAAACTATTGCGCCGACTGAGGAAATCAGAGTCAACGAGGCTACAGTATCCCTGTGGAAGTCGTAGCGTTCGCTGAGAACCGACAAAGAAACGGCAACAGGCATCGCATTCATGAGCACCAGCACAAACCTGTCTGTGAAGGGCAACTGGAACAGAGTCAACGTAGCCAAAGCCACCACAGGCAAGAAGATTATCCGTAGCAGACTCAAACCAAAAGCCGTGGTTAGGTTCTCGTATTTTTTTCCGTACAGAAAAGCGCCTAACATGAAGACAGCCACTGCAGATGTGGTGCCGCCCATCATATGCAAAAACGTGGATACTGGAGAAGGAATTTCCACACCAACAACCGAAATCAGGATGCCCACAAGAATCGAAATAATCAGCGGGTTTCTTGTAAGCCGCTTGGCAACGTGCTTCAGTGCCTCCAGCTTCTCGGATTCTCCAAGCCGATAAAACTCAAGCATAGTTATCGAAACGATTATTGCTGCGATGCCGATGGTACCCGCCGCTAGTGTAGCCAGCTGCCCGGTGCGTTCTGAGGGAAAAGCGAAGGTTACGAAGGGGATGCCGAAGAAGGCGAGGCTGCCAAAGATTGTGCTTAATGTAAGCAGAAAAAACGTGTTTCTCGAGAACCTGAAAACCATGTAGAGCAGACCGTAAATCGCCGTAACCACAAACACGGGGATAATACCTGCAAGAATGAACGTCAGCGTTTCTGCCACAAAGGTTGTCTCCGCCATGTCAATCAAAAAGAGGGCAGGCAAAGCAAAAAAGTACACATAAGCGCTGAGCACCCGCTCGTCCCCCATCTTTAGAATCCCAAGTTTTCTTGACAGGAAGCCTATGCCCATCAACAAAAGAATGGGAACCGAAGTTCCTATCAGCGCATCAGCCAATCTATGCTCCTCGCTTCATAGTTAAATGCTTGAACAGATAAATGTTGTAATCTTTCCTGAGAAAAACAGATAATTGAGTTAGCTACTAAATGTCAATAGGGAAACATGATGGTTAGTTTCAAGCAAGCTCTCCAGATACTGGAAGAAAAAGGA
>CAZJLG010000284.1:0-2203 GCA_964546665.1 uncultured Candidatus Bathyarchaeia archaeon | reverse complement strand
CTGGGAGTATCCTGAAGACCCTGCTGACGTTTACACGCCAGTCTTCAATGAAACCGTGCTGATTGAACAATGCGAAAGCTTGAATGTGAAGTTTCTGTTGTTGTATGAAAACGGCAACAAAACCTACTATCAGTCAGACCTGAAAGCCATTGATGCGCTAGACCTGTTGGTTGATTCTGGCAACTTTACGCTGGAGACAACTTTCGGGAGTAGCCCCCAGCGAGTATTTGTCATACGTTTTCTGCCAGATTGAACATGGCTACTGTCTGATGTGTCCTCTGCCTAGGATAAAGAATTTTGTTGTTGTAAGATGCTGGGCGCTCATGGGTCCTCTTGCATGCAGTTTCTGGGTGCTTATTCCGATTTCTGCCCCTAACCCAAACTGGTTTCCGTCCGTGAAGCGTGTGGAGGCGTTCCAGTAAACGGCTGCAGCGTCCACTTCCCTGATAAACTTTAGTGCCTTATTGAAGTCTGCTGTTAAGATAGACTCCGAGTGCATGGTGCCATACTTGTTTATGTGCGCGACTGCCTCGTCTATGTCGTCCACTATTTTTATGGCAATGATTAGGTCCAGATATTCGGTTCCCCAGTCCTTTTCAACGGCTGGCTTCAGGTTCGGAAGCAGCTTCATGGTCTTTTCATCTGCTCTAACTTCGACTCCCTTCAGGTTGAGAGCAGAAACCATCTTCGGCAGAAACTGTTTCGCAACGTTCTTGTGAACCAGAAGCTTCTCCGCGGCGTTGCATGTGCCGGGTCTCTGGATTTTAGCATTAATTACTATGTCTATTGCTCTGGTTAGGTCAGCGTCCTCCTCCACGTAGATGTGACAGTTTCCTGTTCCTGTTTCTATGACCGGAACCGTAGATTTTTCCACAACCGTCTTTATCAGGTTGGCTCCTCCCCGCGGAATCAGCACATCAATGTAGTCCCGCATCTTCATGAGCTGCTCAGCGTAGCTTCTTTCGGTTACCGAAACAACCTGTATGATGTCCTTGGTTAATTCTGTCTCTTCCAGTGCAGCTCGCAGAGCCTCTCCTATTGCCATGTTCGAGTTTATGGCATCTGAGCCTCCCCTCAGGATTATCGCGTTTCCAGATTTTATGCACAGCCCAGACGCTTCTGATGTGACGTCAGGTCTGGACTCGTAGATGATTCCGATTACTCCAAGGGGCACACGGAGCTGACCGATGATTAAGCCGTTTGGTCTGGTCCATGTCTTCACGATTTCGTTAAGTGGATCAGGCATCTCAGCCACCTCCCGTAGGGTGGATGCCATGCTGTTTACTCGGCGCTTGTCCAGAATCAGCCTGTCAATCAGCGCCTCTTTTACGCCTCTGGCTCGGGCAGCTTCCACGTCCTTCTGGTTTGCCGCCAAGATTTCACTGCAGTTTCTTTCAAGCGAGTCTGCCATGTTGCAGAGTGCCCTGTTTCTTTGTTCAGTGGAAGTTTTTGCCAGCTCTGTTGAGGCAATTTTTGCTTTTTTGCAGATTTCTTTTATCATCTTCTTTTCACTCTATGATGTGTATGTTTTTTCGGGCAATAATTTCTTTGCATCTTATGTATCCGAGGGCTTTTTTGATTTGAGTTGTTTTCAGGCCTTTGATGCTGTTTATTTCGCCGCTGTTATAGTTGGGGTTGCCCTTCGCGAACTCGACGCCCTCTTGGTCTACTAAGCTGATTACATCGCCATCGTTGAAGGTTCCTGTGAGTTGAACTACGCCTACAGGAAGAAGGCTTGCGCCCTTCAGTATCGCCTTTTTTGCGCCCTCATTCACGACTATCTGCCCCTTCACTGAGGCGCCGTAGGCTATCCACCGTTTTATCTGGGGCAGCCGCTTCTGTGGCTTAAAGATGGTTCCTACCTGTTTTCCCGCAAGTATGTCAAGTATCACATTTTCCCTTTGGCTGTTGGCTATTACCAGGGGCACGCCGCTGGAGGTGGCGATTTCTGCGGCTTTAAGCTTTGTTTTCATGCCTCCCCTGCCCAGCCTGCTTTTTCCCTCTACTTCACATTTAAGTTCAGGTGTGATTGCTTCCACTGTTTCAATTAGTTTTGCTCCACGCTTTTTCGGGTTCATGGTATATAGTCCGTCCACGTTGGATAGTATGATGATCAGGTTTGCTTCTAGGGCGTTGGCTACTAGGACAGATAGGATGTCGTTGTCGCTGAAGTTCACTTTGTAGCCTTTTGTTATGGGTATCA
>CAZJLG010000283.1:0-2207 GCA_964546665.1 uncultured Candidatus Bathyarchaeia archaeon | reverse complement strand
GGCGAAGTTGTTGTCCATGCTCCATGTGGTGTGCCTCCGCTTCTCTGTATTCCAGTGTTCATGTAGGCTTCGTTGTCGTAGAGCACATAGAGGAAGTCGTGTCCTCTCTCAACTGCGCCAGACAAGCCCTGAAAGCCTATGTCGAAGGTTCCGCCGTCTCCTGAAAAGGCAACAACATCCACGTGCTCATCCTTTATGCGTCCCTTCTTTCTCAGAATCTTTAGCGCAGAATCTATTCCCGCTGCGTTGGCTGCTGCAGTTTCGAAGGCGGTGTGTATCCACGGTATCTTCCATGCCGTGTATGGGTAGATAGTTGAGATTACCTCCATGCAACCTGTGGAGTTGGTGGCTATGATTGGTCCTCTTGCAGCCTTCATTACCAGACGAAGAGCTATTGCTGGACCGCATCCCGCGCAGGCTCTGTGCCCAGACAGAAACTTCTCAGGCGTTTGAGCAAATTCTTGGTTTGTAAATTTCCATTCTGACATCTTTTCACCATCCTATTCCCTTAATCCGATAAACTGAACCTTACTCTCAATTTCTCCTGTTTCTGCTATCTTCTGCAGTTCCTTGTAGATGCCGTCAATCATGTGTGGCTGTATGTCTCTTCCGCCAAGACCGTAAATGTAGTTTACGAGTTTTGGTCTGTCAGGCAAATCGTAGACTGCATGGCGGATTTCATGGAATAGTGGTCCTCCATCTCCGCCGAAGCTGCATGCCCGGTCCATCACCGCAACCGCCTTCTTGCCTGAGAGGTTGCTGACGATGTCTTCTACTGGTAACGGTCGGAAAGCCCTTATCCTGAGCAGTCCCGCCTTGATTCCGTTTGCGCGCAGTTCATCTACAACAGTTTTCATTGTTCCCGCTGTTGAGCCCATACACACTGCCGCTATCTCCGCATCGTCAAGCCTGTATGCTTCAACTAAGCCGTTCCCGTAGCTGCGTCCGCTCAGTTTCGCATACTCATCATGAACCTGCTTGATGACATCTAACGCTTTTCGCATGGATTCTTCCTGCTGCCTCTTGTGCTCGAAATAGTAGTCTTGGAGGTCGAGCGGTCCAATTGTTAACGGGTTTGCGGGGTCAAGCTTGAAAGGAACCATCTTGCCTTCATGATTCATCACCATTGGAACCTGACGTATTCCAACAAACTTCTTCACTACTTCATCTGGAAGAACACTCACATTCTCTAATGTGTGACTTAGAACGAAACCATCTAACCCAACCATGGTGGGAAGGGTCACATCCAGGTTCTCAGCTATCCTGAAGGCCTGAATTATCGAATCGTAGGCTTCTTGGCTGTTTTCTGCATAGAGCTGTACCCACCCGAGGTCCCTCTCACACATGGAGTCCGAGTGGTCACAGTGAATGTTAATCGGAGCCGACAACGCCCTGTTCACAACCGACATAACCACAGGGGTTCTGCAGCCAGACGCCACACCCAGCATCTCATGCATCAACGCCAAACCTGCAGACGCTGTGGCAGTGAATGTTCGGGCGCCTGTTGCAGAGGCTGTTATGCAGCATGTCATTGCGCTGTGTTCTGATTCTACACAGACAAAGGCTGTTTCGACTTCGCCGTTTGCGACGTATTCGCTGAATTTTTCTACGATTATGGTTTGTGGCGTGATTGGGTAGGCAGCCACCACATCCACGTCGCATTGTTTAGCTGCGAGGGCGACTGCGTTGTCTCCGTTCAGGGGAATAATTTCTTGTTCAACTTTTGCCATCTTCAGTTCATTCCTTTCCTTCCTGAACCATCTCTATGGCTTCTGCGGGGCATTCGTTGGCGCATATTCCGCAGCCTTTACAGAAATCAAAATCAAAAACCATCATGTTTGCCTCTGGGTCAAATTTTATGGCGCCTTCTGGGCAGTATATGTGGCATAAGGTGCATCTGACGCATTTTTCTGTGTTCCAGACTGGCCTGTAAGAGCGCCAGTCTCCTGTTTTGTATTCTGTGCTAGACATCCAGCATGCGCCGCCAAGGGGGATTTCTTTCCATCCTTTCTTTTGTGGGCTCATTCAGATTTTGCCTCCTTGTACGCCTCTTTTATGACTCCGATGTTCTTTTCTGCTAGTGGACCTGGAAAACGAGCCTTCACAGCTTTTTCTATGCTTTCCATTTTCACTACTTCTGTTGCACGGGCGACTGCTCCAAGCATGGCTGTGTTAGTGATTGGCCTTCCAAGAATCCTCATAGCTAT
>CAZJLG010000282.1:0-2214 GCA_964546665.1 uncultured Candidatus Bathyarchaeia archaeon | reverse complement strand
TTAGGTGATGCATTATCGACTCGGAGGAAGGCTTCGTTTGTCCCTCAACAAAAAACGTGTTGCTCTGTTCATCGTAAGCTTTAACGTAAACAAAACAGATATCCTCCAAGTCTTGTTTGTCCTTCAGCCCAGACGCAGTTATCACGAACCCATCTTTTGACCTGAAACTCAGGTTGCCAGTGAAATTTCCTTGAACCTCAGGGGTTAAGCCGCTCTTCTGAAAGGTTTTGCTCCATTTTTTCAGTTCCACAAGTTTAGCGTCCCCTGGAATAAGGTCAGAAACAAAGACTGTGCTGAACCTGATTTTTCCTTCTTTCATTCAATCACTCAACAGTTGGTCAACAGGTCTACAGCCACTTTTTCCGTCTGAAGTAAACCAGCATCACTGCACTAATCATAAGCATGACCACGTAAACCATGGGGTAGCTCCAAGGCCACTCAAGCTCAGGCATGTACCTGAAGTTCATTCCGTAGATGCTCGCTATAAGAGTTAACGGAATAAATATGGTCGAAATAACTGTTAGCACTTTCATGACTTCGTTCATTCTGTTGCTGACGCTTGAAAGGTAAATGTCCAGCATTCCGGACAGCGTGTCACGGAAGGTTTCCAGAGAATCAATAACCTGAATTGTGTGGTCGTAAACGTCCCTGAGGTAAATGTCTATGGATTTATCGATCAGGGGCGATTCCCATCTTTCCAGCCTGCTTATGACCTCCCGTAAAGGCCAAACAGACTTGCGGAGAAAAATCAGTTCCCTCTTTAAATGGTGAATCGTCTGCAGAACCGTTGGGGTTGGATTTTTAATAAGCTCGTCTTCTATGTCCTCGATTTTTTCTCCAATCTTTTCTAGGACCATAAAGTAGTTGTCAACGATGGCGTCTATGAGGGAGTAGGCAAGATAGTCGGCTCTTCGTTTTCTGATGCTTCCACGGTCGGTTCTGATTCGTTCTCGGATGGAATCAAAAACGTCTCCCTCGTCTTCTTGGAAGGAAAGGACATATTTTGAGCTGAGAACCAGGCTGACCTGCTCGGTTTTTGTTTCATCCTTTTTCTCGTCGTAATGCAGCATTTTCAGGACAATGAAGAGGTAGTCGCCGAAGTCCTCCATTTTTGGGCGTTGCCCAGTGTTCATGATGTCTTCCAGAACAAGCGGATGTATCTTGAAGTGTTTTCCAATCTTTTCTATTGTGTCCAGTTGATGAATGCCATCAAAGTTTATCCATGTCGCAGTGGACGTGTTGCTGAACTGGAAAACTTTGTCAACCGTCTCCACCTGCTCTTCTTGGAAGTGGTCCTCATTATAGTCGATGCAGGTGATCTTCACTTTTTCAGTTTTCTCTTTTCCGATGTACACAGGTGTTCCTGGCGGAAGACCAGACTTTTTTGACCGCTTTATAAAACGCCGCGTTGTAACATCCCCAATGCTCGGTTTCATTATTTGGCTATTTATAATTTTTCGAGGAGTTGGATTATCGGCTTCTGTTGGGCTCTATGATTACCTTCAAGGATTTTCCTGCTTCTGCTACTAGCCTGAAGCCTTCGGCTGCTTCTCGGATGTCTAGTCTGTGGGTGATCATCGCCTTTACGTTGACTTGTTTTTTGGCTAGAATCCTGAGGGCTTCCTCTAGGTCTCTGGGCGCTGCGCCGTAGGAGGTTCGTATTGTTGTTTCGTTTCTCCAGAAGTCTGTTATAGGTATGGGAATCTTGACTGTTGGGTCTGGAACAGCAAAAAACAGGATTGTTCCTCCCCTGTCCACGCAGTCTAGGGCAGTTAAGGCGGCTTGGGTTGCGCCTGTGCACACAATCACCTTGTCTGCCCCTCTTCCATCATTGAGGGCTTGCAGCTGTTTTGGCAGGTCAGTCTTGGCGTCTATCACGTGGTCTGCCCCAAACTTTTCAGCCAGTTTCAGGCGGTCAGGGTTTATGTCAGCCGCAAAAACATTTCGGACTACCTTCATTTTTGCCAGTTGTATGTGGAGTATTCCGGCCATTCCGCTTCCAATTATCAGAACTGTGTCGCATTTGTTGATGTCCGCTAATCTTTGTCCTCTGACTGCACATGCCAAGGGCTCGATGAAGGTTCCTTCCTCATAGGACATAGTTGCTGGCAGCTTGTAGACTCCAGTTTCCACATTTATTTTTGGCACCCGTATGTACTGGGAGAAGCCGCCTGGAATGTAGTTTGTTGTGTGAAGGGTTTCGCAGGCTGTGTG
>CAZJLG010000281.1:0-2218 GCA_964546665.1 uncultured Candidatus Bathyarchaeia archaeon | reverse complement strand
GAGAATTGGAGCTTCCCGAATTCTATGACACTGTGAAAACTTTGCCCCAAACCGTAGATGTTGATTACACAATCTCTGGTTGTCCACCACCTATTCCTTCCATACTCAGCATGTTTACTGCGTTAATTAGTGGAAATATGCCTCCTAAGGGTTCAAGCTTCTTGCCAGAAAAGTCAGTCTGTGATGAGTGCCCAAGAGAGAAGAAGCATACACAAATCACTGAAATAAAGAGAATCTACGAAATTGAAGACGATGGCGTAACCTGCTTCTTGGATCAGGGCGTTATCTGCATGGGTCCAGCTACCCGTGCTGGCTGTGGTTCTCAGTGTCCAAACGTTAACATACCATGCACTGGCTGTGGCGGACCAGGTCCTCGAGTGGACGATCAAGGTGCGGCGGCTATTAGCGCTATTGCATCGCTTGCAGCCGATTCAGATGTTGTTAAGCAGATTGTTGACCCCATAGGAACATTCTACAAGTATTCATTAGCTCACTCTATTCTTAGAAGGAAGGTGCAGAAATGAAAGAAATAGTAATAGACCCAATAACAAGACTTGAAGGACACGGAAAAATAACCATATTCCTAAACGACGCTGGAAACGTAGAAAACGCGTACTTCCAAGTTCCAGAACTAAGAGGCTTTGAAAAATTCTGTGAAGGAAGACGCGCAGAAGACCTACCAATCATAACAACCCGAATCTGTGGTGTCTGCCCAGTTGCCCACCACATGGCAGGCGCAAAAGCTCTAGACGCCGCATTCAATGTAGAACCCACAGAAACAGCCAAGAAACTAAGAGAACTAGAATATTGTGGCTACTTCATTTATGACCACATACTGCACTTCTACTTCCTTGGCGGTCCAGACTTTGTTGTAGGACCTGACGCTCCAGCAGCAAAACGCAACATCCTCGGAGTAATCGAAAAGGCTGGTTTAGAAGTCGCAGGCGAGGTCATAAAGCACCGTGCCTATGGACAAAAAATCACTGGCATTCTTGGAGGAAGACCCACTCATCCTGTTAGTGCTGCTATGCCAGGAGGTATAGCTAAGGCACTAAGCGAAGAAGATCGCCAAGAAATCGAAGGCATGCTTAAGAGCTGTCACGAATTTGCCAAGTTCAGCCTGAAACTCTTTGACGATATTGTTCTGAAGAATGCTGACTACGTTAAACTGATCACAAGCGACCCATACAACTTGAAGACATACTACATGGGCACAGTTGACGAAAACAACAAGGTGAACTTCTACGACGGCAAAGTCCGCGTGGTTGATACGGAAGGAGAAGAGTTCGTCAAATTTGGTCCCAACGAATACCTGAACGTTATCGAAGAGCATGTTGAGCCTTGGACTTACGTCAAAATGCCCTACCTGAAGAAGATTGGCTGGAAGGGCTTCATTGACGGTCCCGAAACAAGCATATATCGTGTCGGTCCGCTTGGAAGACTCAACGCCTCTGAAGGTATGGCAACTCCAGTAGCTCAAGCAGAATATGAGCGGATGTACAAGACTCTTGGCGGAAAACCTGTCCACGCAACTTTGGCTTTCCACTGGGCAAGACTAATCGAGTTGATGTATGCAACTGAACGCGGTCTAGAACTGATCAAAGACCCTGAAATAACCAGCAAAGACATCCGAAACAAGCCTGGAAAACCTGGAGAAGGCGTAGGAATAGTTGAAGCTGCAAGAGGCACTCTAATCCACCACTACCAGCTGGATGAGAATGCTCTAGCCAAGAAAGTTAACCTAGTTGTAGCTACAACCCACAACGCACCAGGCATCTGCATGTCCATTAAAAATGCTGCACAAGGCATAATCAAAGATGGCATTGTCAACGATGGCTTGCTGAATATGGTTGAGATGGCTTTCAGAGCATATGACCCCTGCTGGGCTTGCGCTACGCACTTCGCTATCGGCGAGATGCCCTTAGAGGTTAATGTCTTCGACAACAACAAGAACCTAGTTAAGACCATCCGCAGATGAGCGAATGAACTATGGAGCAACCTAAAGTCGGAGTGTTCCTGTCTGACTGCGGAAAACAGCTCTCTGAAATCCTTGACTTCGACGCTCTCACAAGCTTCGTGAAGACTATCCCTGGCGTGGCTCTGATTGCCAGAGGTAGCGAGTTCTGGCGAGGCAAAGGACTACAGACAATCGTAGACGCAGTCAAAAGCGGAAAAATCAACCGTGTCGTTGTCGCTGAGAGCATCACAAAAATAAGTG
>CAZJLG010000280.1:0-2227 GCA_964546665.1 uncultured Candidatus Bathyarchaeia archaeon | reverse complement strand
GTGTTCGAAACCTCAGACTTCTCTGCCGACGAAAGAGTTAGAGCCTACAGGAAGACTCGAAATAGTCTCAGGGAGAAGGGGCTGCTCCTCTAAGCGCTGTCTAGGCTCGACGTTTTTGGGGCTAACTAATCAAAACATTAAAGGCACAATGACACAGACAAAGGCTAGAGAAACCAATGAAGAAGCACCATTTGGCACTCATATTGATGGCTGCAGCCATAATCGTCTTCGCTGTGGGAGCACTTGTTCTGGTGAGCGACAGCCCAGTAGCTTCTGGACCAGCAAACTACACATACACCGTCATCAACGTTTATCCCCACGACAAAGATGCTTTCACGCAGGGACTGGTTTTTGAGGACGGAGTTCTGTACGAGGGAACAGGACGCTGGGGTCAATCTACGTTGCGCCGCGTAGACTTGGAGACAGGCACCGTAACTCAGCTTCACTCTTTGCCTAGCAATCTCTTCGGCGAAGGCATCACCATCTTCGGAGACAAAATCATCCAGTTAACATGGACGTCAGGGAGAGGCTTTGTTTATGACAAAAGCTCGTTTGAGTTGCTGCAGGAGTTTACCCACTCCACTGAAGGGTGGGGAATCACGCATGATGACAGTAGGCTGATAATGAGTGATGGGTCAGCAACCCTGTATTTTTTGGACCCAGAAACCTTCCAGATAATTGGTCAAGTTGAAGTGCATGACGAAATGCCTGTAGAAGAGCTTAACGAACTTGAATACATTGATGGCAGGGTCTATGCGAACATCTGGAGAGAAGAAAAAATTGCGATAATAAATCCTGAAACTGGACAGGTCACGGGCTGGATAGATTTGGAGGGACTTGACCCAGGAAACCCGAATGCAGACGTGTTTAACGGAATCGCTTATGATGCAGAAGCAGACAGGCTTTTTGTGACAGGAAAACTGTGGTCAAACCTTTACGAAATCGAACTTATGCCTAAAGAATAGCGGTTAGCACATTCTAGAGCAGTTTTTAATTGGATTAGTTTTCTGAAGGCGTTACCATTTTCCGCCGGAACCGCCGCCTCCAGAGCGTCCACCACCACCGCCTCCGCCTCCAGAGCGCCCTCCACCGCCGCGACCTCCGCCGCCCCAGCCTCCACCTCTACCGCCGCCGAAACCACCGCCAAAGGATATCATGGCAAGCACAAAGATGACTATAAGCGCAATGACCCACCATGGAATTTCCTCGTCATTGAGCGGGTCTGCGTTGTCATAGACGTATCTTCCGCGGGTTGGCATCTGCTCAGTCTGGTCGACGTTAGGTATCTTTTGGGCGAGGGCAATAACTGTGTCTGCCAGTCCTTCTCCATAGAGTCCTTCCTGAAAATTTGGAACCAAATATTCTGTTGCTATCTGATACGATTCTATGTCGGTTATGTATCCTTCCAGCCCATAGCCTACCTCGATTCGCCATTCCCTCTCCTCCATGGCAACCAGAACCAGAACACCGTTATCTTTTCCCTTTTTTCCAATTCCAACCACGGAACCGCTAGGCGTATCCAAAGGCAACTCGTTGAAGATATACACACCAAGCTGCACAATATCGTTAATTTCTGTTCCATCCTTCATGATGCCATGACCATACAGAGAATCAACGATGTAGACCACTATCTCAGCCGTAGTGTTCCTATCAACCTCAAGAAGATAATCTTCTAGGCTAGTTCTCCACTCATCCGAAATAACCTGACCCTCAACGGGCGGAACTGCTGATGGAATCGTCCCTATAAAAGCGGCTAGAATCATCACTGATAAAAGGGGAAGAAGAGCTTTGCGGGGTACGTAGAGCATCTGAAAGCCTCTAGTATGGTCTGTCAGTCTATGTTTACTGGCGGCGGTTCGTCAGCTCCAACTTTAGCCTCGAAATAGGCTCTAGCTTCAAAGCCCCATCCTGCTGCCCACATGTTTGCGGGAAACACTCTTCGCGCCTGGTTGTAATCTCCTACAGCCTCGTTGTATCTCATGCGTTCTGTGGAAATCCTGTTTTCTGTGCCCTCAAGTTCAACAATCAAATCTTCTACTACCTGTGACGCCTTCAGCTCTGGATAGTTTTCGATCACAACAAGTAGGCGAGATACTGCCGAATCCAGTTCGCCTGTAGCATCGTTGATGGCGCTCACGTCTCCGGATTGCATCGCAGCAGCCCACTGGCTTCTAAGTTCTGTGACGTTCTGGAGGATAGAGCCTTCATAGTTGATGTAAAGTTTGGA
>CAZJLG010000279.1:0-2235 GCA_964546665.1 uncultured Candidatus Bathyarchaeia archaeon | reverse complement strand
CCTCGCTACCCCTCTTACTGACGGAGAGATTTTGCTTGGAAAAGCAATTGCTGCACTATTGCCAGCTTTAGTTGTAATGTATGCTGGAGCAGCAGTCTTTATGGTTGGCGTTGATGCAGTGACTTTCGGGAAGCTTGGCTATAATTATTTTCCAAATTGGACATTTGCCTTTTTGTTGCTGGTCCTAGTTCCCCTTGCGGTTACTATGAGCGTGTTATACAGCGTTATTGTTTCATCGAGAGCTAACGACGTACGCAGCGCTAATAGTTATTCGATACTAATTTTCTTACCACTTTTAGCAATTTATTTTGCTAGCGAAATACGCATAATAACTCTAGACATGAACGGGTTTCTCATAATCGCAGGTATTCTTTCCGCAGTTGATGTCGCGCTTTATTTCATAGGTACAAAAGTCTTTCAACGAGAGGAAATACTAACAAAATGGAAGTAGCAAAATTGGAAGCAACAAGGGAGGAGGTGTAAAAGTGGGCTGGAGTGAATATTATCAAACAAACAAGGGGCGACTCCTCGGTATAGGAGGCATACTAATTGTCGTAGGTCTTGTCCTCTACTTTGCAAGAGGCAACGAAACAGTGCTTGTATTGCTTGTTGTTGGAATAGTTTTGTTCATTGCAGGAATAATTTACAAGCCGCACAAGAAGACAGAAAACGAGTCTACGAAGTTTTAGCAAGTTTCTTTTTGATGACAATCGCAGACAAAGAAGCAACCAGAACTAGTGGCAGAATAAACCATCTAGGAAACTCTGGTATTTCTATTGGCACTTCTGTTGGTTGCATAAGTGGAAAGTTGTCGGTGTTATTCTCGTAAAGGACATGAGGTGTATCTCCAATACCATCACCATCATTATCTGTGCCATTATATGTGCCCCAATAGTTTCCTTCTTTACCATCATCCCAAATGTTTTCTGAAAAAGGTAACTGAAACGGCCAAGGAGTATAACCATAATCCCACCAATCGTTTGTATTATCAACAAAATTATTGTGGTGAATAATGTTAATTCCAGAAGTTTCTACGTAAATACCTCTATTGTTGCAAGTTATGTTGTTCCATGTTATATTATTTCCAGCGGTTCCCCAAATAGAGATGCCTTCATCGTTTTCGGTAATACTATTTCCAGAAATAATATTTGATGAACCACAGATTAATCGAATTCCCACATTACGATTTTCTTTTATAATGTTTCCACTTACTGTGTTATTATTTGAATAAGATTCATCACCATAGCCCATTTCAATGCCAATTGAATTGTTAACTATAACGTTGTGATGTACAATGCAGTCAGAAGAATTGGTGAAACGAATACCTCTAGTGAATAGTTTGATGTTCAAAGTCCTTATTGTAACATTTTTACATCCAACAATTTCTATACCCATTCCACGAATATCTGTGGGTCCATAAACTTCTCCATCTCCCTGCAAAGTAAACCATGCCCCATCAACGATAATGTCGCTCCTCTGAACCTGAATCCCAACCGAAACATTTCCAATAAAAGTATAGACATTCCCATTTCGTTGAAGTTTATCCGTTCCCTCAACGCTTCCGTCAGCCCTGATGTAAATTGTGTCTTCTGCCTTCACCATCCTGAGTTCTGAAAGAGAAACAACAGCAAAACAGAGAATCATCGATAATAGAAGAACAGTTCTTTGCTTCCCCAATTTATTTACCTTATTAAATCTGGCATGAAATAAGCTGAAAAGGTTTTTTGTCAAGAAACCTTGACCAACCCTGCTTCTGCCTAGTCAAGAAACCTTGACAAAAAATGTTTTCAGTGCTGTTAAGTTAGTTAGTCTGGCGATTGTTTTGTTTAAGAAGCGGGCTTAGACAGTTTTGATGAAGAGGTTAGTTGCTGTTTTAATCGTTACAGTTGTTATATTAGGGGTTGTTAGTGGCTTTTTGTTCTATCAGAGCTATAATTTGGTGAGGATTAAAGGGCTTCTGAAATATGGTTGGGACAATCCTGGTGGTTTGCTTATGGTATCTACCGTGAATGTTACAATAGAAAATTTTGGAGTAAATACCGTGAGCGGGTTATCTTTGTTAATCGAAGATGTTTCTGATTTCCAAACTGGAAATTGGAGCGATAACGAGACTATACAGATTGAGCCTGTTAAGCCAGGAGAAATACGGACAATTTCAACTAACATAGAATGGAGTTTAGGGTCAAATGGGAATACAACTGCGACACTGATGTTAGATAACAAAATAATTGATGA
>CAZJLG010000278.1:0-2246 GCA_964546665.1 uncultured Candidatus Bathyarchaeia archaeon | reverse complement strand
AAACTTAATCTTTACAAAAAAGGTCTTGCCGCAGATCTTTTGCAATGTTTTTTATTCCAACAAACTGAACCGCTACAAAGCCTATGACGAATCTGAGCCAAACCCGCAGAATCTGGATAAGAACTGTTGCGGCTGCGCCAACAGTGAATTCTACTGCAAGCAGACCATAGAGCCAGGTCATGGCTGTGTCCACAACACCCACTTCTGCGGGTATCCCAAGGGGAATGGACTGAACGGTTACGCTGATGGAGTAAACGACCATGATTACGGCAAAGTCAACCTGCTGACCAAGGGAAACAAAAACAAGGTAAGACAGGAGTATGCTGAGGAGCCAGCTGACTAGCGATAAAAGAATTGGAGGAACTAAACCTTTAGGATTTTTGCGGAAAGTATCTATTGAATCATGAAAACCACTCAATGCCATTATTGACTTCGCCTTTAGGCCTTCAATGTTCACGCGTCCCCGGGTAACAAAGCCCAAGAAGCGCAGCAGAGCCCCAATAAGTCTCTGCGCCAGCTTCTCGTTTAAGCTAAAAAGAAATATGAAAAACAAAGAAATTGATGTGCCAACAATTATGAGCAACGTCAGAACTGAAACACTGATAGGAACCTCAATTCTACGAACATACAACAGGGCAAAACTGAAAATTAGGCTGCCTAAGGGAATTATCATGGCCAGGATTCTGTGACCTACAACCGACGCCACAACCTTTCCCGCGTTTTCGCCTGAGCCCTTGGTCATCACGTAGGCTTTTGTTGCGTCTCCGCTAATGGACTCTGCAGGCACCAAAAGCTCAACAAAGACGCCTACCCATGAGCAGACTATAGTTTTTCGTAGGGGAACTTTGATTGAGAGCAGGCGAAGAAAATATTGCCAAGCCAAAGCGTAGACGACCATGTTTACTACGAGAACCACGGTTGCGATGCCGTAATAGAAAAGGTTGACGCCCCGTATTATGGAGAGCATTTCGGGGATGCCAACGAAGAAGTAAAGGTATGCAACGAAAAATAGAATGCCTGCCAGCAGAAAAGGAACTGTCCTCTTCAGGGAAACCCCCTTTTCAGTAACCATCAGCTTCCTCGCCCAACATGGATACGAGCAAGTAGAAGCTTCTGCATATTATCTTTTACCTGACTCAATTAGTAGACGCAGGTCTGCAGAAAAGCCTATGGCGGTTCTTAGAATTCTGGTTTGGCTTTTCCAAGCTTCTTGTCTAGGCACGCTTTAATGAAGCCGTAATATTCTGGTTCGGGTTTAGTGGGTCTGCTCTTGAATTCGCCGTGGAACTGGGAAGCAAAGAAGAAAAATCTGTCCGGAAGCTCCAGAATCTCTTTTCTCCTGCCATCAAGGCTGTTGCCCGAAAAAAGCATCCCATTCTTCTCCAGAGCGCTCCAGTAGTCCGGATTGACTTCCCATCGGTGACGGTGACGTTCAAAAATCTTTTCAACACCATAAAGCGTGTAAGCCATCGTGTCTTTGTGTACCCGAACTTCGTGGGCGCCCAACCGCATAGTGCCCCCCTTGTTGTCCACGTTCCTCTGCTCAGGCATCAAATCAATCACAGGATGAGGCGTTTCCGGATTTATTTCAGTGCTGTTTGCGCCCTCAAACCCGCAAACGTGACGGGCAAACTCGACAACCGCCAACTGGAAGCCGTAACAGACACCCAGAAACGGAATGTTGTTTTCGCGGGCAAACTGGATACCCCTAATTTTTCCTTCAGTACCTCGGGGACCAAACCCGTACGGAATAAAGACTCCATCATGACCCTCAAGAAGCTTCACTCCGTCTGAATTGTTTTCTAGGCACTCTGCCTCAAGATAGTCTATCACAACATTTGTCTGGCAGGCTGCGCCAGCGTGCCTGAAAGCTTCGTTCATGCTGACGTAACTGTCAACTAATCCCGCATATTTGCCAATCAGCGCAATCTTAACTTCATACTTGGGGTTTTCAAAGCAATCCACAAACTTTCTCCATTCACCCCACTTGGGCGTCCTTTGTGGTAGCCCCAATCGTCTGCAGATGTAGTCGCCCATGCCCTGCTCATCAAGAATCAGTGGAACCTTGTAGATGGATGGAACGTTATAGGAACAGAAGACTGCATCTTCGGGGATGGTGCCAAACAGCGCCACCTTCCTGCGGATATCATTCTCGATCATTTTTCTGCATCTTGCCACGATAGTGTCCGGCTGGATACCGATTCGCCTCAGCTCGTTTACGCTGTGCTGAAGCGGCTTGGTTTTCA